>DASXJY010000018.1:0-6507 GCA_036497115.1 Solirubrobacteraceae bacterium | reverse complement strand
TGCGCTGGGCGCCCCCCTACTACGAGGGCGCCGAGGCGACGTCCAAGAGCGCCCTGTTTCTGTCGCTCAATCGCGGTAAGCGGTCGATTCGCCTCAACCTGAAGTCCGACGCCGGACCAGCGGTGCTGCGGCGGCTGGCCCGCGACGCCGACGTGGTGCTGGAGTCGTTTCGCCCCGGGGTCATGGACCGGCTGGGCGTCGGCTATGAACGGTTGCGCGAGGAGAACCCCGGCCTGGTGTACTGCGCGATCACCGGCTACGGGCAGGACGGGCCCAACCGCGGCCGCTCGGGGCACGACATGAACTACCTCGGTCTCAGCGGGCTGCTCGGGCTGACCGGCCAGGCCGACGGACCGCCGATCCAGGCGGCGGGCCAGATCGCCGATCTGGGCGGCGGGGCGCTGATGGCGGCGGTGGGGATCCTGGTGGCGTTGCGCGAGCGGGAGCGATCGGGACTGGGCCAGCTGGTGGACTGCTCGATGTTCGACGGGGCACTGTCGTGGCTGGCGATGCTGGCCGCCGAGACGTTCGCCTCGGGGCGAGCCCCCCGCCGCGGCGAGCTCGGACTGGCGGGCCGCTACAACTGCTACCGGCCGTACGAGTGCGCCGACGGGTACGTGACCCTCGGGGCCCTGGAGCCGAAGTTCTGGAAGGCCTGGTGCGAGGGCGTGGGTCGTCCCGAGCTCGTCGAGCACGCCTACGACGGCCCGGGATCCGATTCCCACGCGGCGGTGAGCGCGATCTTCCGCCAGCGCACCCGCGACCAGTGGCGCGCGTTCGCCGCCGAGCACGACTGCTGCCTGGAACCGGTGCTGGGGCTCGACGAGGCGCTGGATTCCGAACTGGTGGCGGCGCGCGAGATGGTGGTGGAACTCGCCCAGCCGGGCGTGGCCGAACCGGTCAAGCTGCTGGGGGTCCCGATCAAGCTGAGCCGCACGCCGGGCGATCCGGCGCGGGCCCCCGGTCCGGCCCTGGGCGAGCACACCGACGAGGTGCTGGCGGCGGCCGGCTACCGCCCGCAAGAGATCGCCGCCCTGCATGAGGCCGGCGCGGTGGCCGGCGCCGGCGACGCCGTGCCGGGAACCTTCGTCTCCAGCTGATCGCGGCCATGTCAACCGACGGGATGCTCAAGATGTCCGAGCTGGCCGAGCGCTCCGGGGTGAGCACCGGCACGATCAAGCACTACCTGCGCGAGGGACTGCTGGGCTCAGACCGCGACGTCCTGCGCACCAGCCGGAACATGGCCTACTACCCGGTCGGATTCGTCGACCGCATCCGGCTGATCAAGCGGCTGCAGGAGGAGCGGTTCATGCCCCTGCGGGTGATCCGCGACGTCATGGCCGACGACCCCGACCGCGCGGCACGGGTGATCGAGCTCGAGGACCGGATCCTCGAGCGGGCGATCGAGGCCGGCGAGAGCGGCCGGGTGTCGCGCGGGGCGGTGCGCTCCACCTACGACGTCCCCGGCAACGTTCTCGATCGCCTGGAGGAGCTAGAGGTGCTGACCCCGGGTGCGCGCGGTTACGACACCGACGACGTGGCGATCATCGAGGCCATCTCGCGGTTTCGCGCCGGCGGCTACGAGGAGGCGATCGGCTTCACGGTGTACGACACGCTTCGCTATCGGGAGGCGCTGGCGCCGCTGGTAGAGGAGGAGGTCCGGGTGCTGCTGGACCGCCTGGCCGGTGAGGTCGACGTCGAGCGCGCGGTCGAGATCGTGTCCTCGGGGGCCGAGCCGTTGCGCGAGTTGATCGGGGCGATGCACTCAAAGCTGCTGCTGGCCGAGCTGCGCCGCCAGCGCGGCTCGCGAGAGTGAGCATCACCACCGGACATCGTGTTCCTCCATGACTCCGTAGCCGCTGGCCAGCGAGACGCCGGCCAGGTCACCGGAGAAAGTGCCGAACGGCTGGCGATACGAGCTGCGGACCAGCACCAGGTTCTGGTCGTGGCGGCGGGTGCGCTCGGCCGCGAACCGCAGGCCCCCGACACGGGTCAGCTGTGAGTCGATGGTGACCGGACCGACTTCGGTCGGCACGCCGTCGATCCACACCGTGCGCTCGCTGCTGCGCGGCGGGTCGTTGACCCCCGAGACGAGGTTCCAGGCCAGCCGGCGGCCGTCGCGGGCGTCGCCGACTCCGGCGCTCCAGCGCCAGCGGGTGTGGCGCTGGTAGTAGGCCGCGGTGTCGTCGACCACCGCCCGAGCGTCGATCGCCCGGCGCCGGCCCTCGATCGTGATCCACCCGTGGGCCCGGATGCCGCCCTGCTTGCGCGTCCAGGCGTAGCTGTCGCCGCTGCGACAGACGGTCTCGATTCCGCTGGTCTCCTCCAGGCGCAGGTCGAGCTCGATGCCGCGGTCATCGATGCACGCCCGGCCCGGGGACAGCGCCACCGCCCCCGGCCCCAGGCGGGTGCGCTCGTGCAGCCGCTGCGCCGTGCGGTCCCAGACCGCCCAGAAGGACTGGCGCGCGGGTCCGATCCGCACCGAAGCCAGGCAGATCATCAGCTCGGGCCCGAACACTCCCACGTAGCGCCACGCCTTCAGCCCCCGCCACCCCTGATGGGACGGCATCGGCGCCGGTGGAAGCGCCAGCCCGGCTAGCCGGCCCGGCCGGGGGTCGCCGAAGATGCCGCGGTAGGGAAGGGGGGCTGACACCGGATCTGGCGGGGCCACGGCATCTCGCGGGGACACGGGATCTGGCGCTGACACGAGGCCCATTCTCGCCCTACGGTTCCCGAAGCGGGTCGGGCGTCGTTATCCTGATCCTGACTGATCAGTCAATCGATCGCCCACCGGGAGGAGACCGTGCGCGTAGGCGCGATCCAACTGAACGCCAGCGAGGACACCGATCGCAACCTCGCCACCGCTGACCGCCTCGTTCGCCAAGCTGCCTCGCTGGGCGCCGAGCTGATCGCCCTGCCGGAGAAGTGGACCGTGCTCGGAACCCGTGAGCACATGCAGGCGGGAGCCCAGACGCTCGACGGCGAGGCCGTGACCTGGGCCCGGGGGGTGGCCGCGGAGCTCGGGATCGACCTGCTGGCGGGGTCGATGTACGAGCGCGTCCCGGGCCGCGACAAGGGCGCCAACACCAGCGTTCACATCAATCCCGCGGGCGAGATCGCCGCCGTCTACCGAAAGATCCACCTGTTCGACGTCGAGGTCGACGGGGCCGTGTACGCCGAATCCTCGACCGAACAGGCCGGAGACGACATCGTCCTCGCCGAGCTGCGCAACGGGACCCAGCTGGGGATGACGGTCTGCTACGACCTGCGCTTCCCGGAGCTCTACCGGATCCTGGCCCTGCGCGGCGCCGAGGTGGTCACTGTGCCCAGCGCGTTCACGCTCCCCACCACCCGCGATCACTGGGAGGTGCTGGTCCGGGCCCGCGCGATCGAGAACCAGTGCTTCGTGATCGCGCCCAACCAGATCGGCCGCCATCCCGGCAATCTGCGCTCCGGAGGGCGCTCGCTGATCGTCGATCCGTGGGGCCTGGTGCTGGCCTGCGCCCCCGACATCGAGACCGCGATCGTGGCCGAGCTCGACTTCGGGGTGCTGCGCGACGTCAGGCAGCGGCTGCCCTCCCTGGCCCGGCGGCGGCCGGACGCCTACGCCTGGGAGCGCCGATGACCACCGCGGCGGTCGACAAGCGCCGGGTGATCCTCGACGCGGCGGTGCGGGTGTTCGCCCGCCAGGGGTTCCACACCTGCCGGGTATCGGACATCGCCGACGAGGCGGGTGTCGCCTACGGCCTCGTCTATCACTACTTCTCGTCCAAGGAGGAGATCCTCGACACGTTGTTTCTCGAACGCTGGGACGTGATGCTGGCCGCGATTGCCGAGTCCGACGCCTCTCAGCGCTCCCCCCGGGACAAGCTCTACGCGGTCGCCGCCTTCATCATCGACTCCTACCGCCACGATCCCGAGCTGATGAAGGTGATCGTGGTCGAGGTGACACGGGCCGCCAACACGTTCGGGCTGACCCACCTGGAGAAGATCCGCGAGGCCTATGCGGGGATAGCAGCGATTGTGGAGCAGGCTCAGGCCGACGGCCTATTTCGCAGCGAGATCACGCCCGAGTTCGCCGCCCAGGCGTTCTACGGATCGGTCGAGCAGGTCCTCACCGGGTGGATCTTCGACAGCGTCGCAATCGGCGCCCCCGAATTCGAGCGCGCCAAGACGCTGATCGTCGAGACGATCTGCCGCGGGCTGGAGCGGTGAGCCAGCGCGGCATCGCGGCCGACGAGTCTGATTGAATCCTGCCGATGACTGAGAGCCCTTTGGTTAAGCGCCTGCTGTGGTCGGGACTGGTCGCGGGGACAGGCGCCCTCGCCAGCATCGCCTCGACGCGGCTTGCCACTTTGATTTGGATGCGTATGTTCGGCGAAGAGCCTCCGGTTTGAACGACCAGCCGGCTAACGAGCAGCCACCCCGGCAACCGCCGACCGTCGCTCAGCCGACAACGGCTGGGCCGCCCGCGCCTGGGTTGCCGCCGGCGGCCCCTGCACCGCCTCCCGGGCCGCCGCCCGCCCCTGGGCCGCCCCCCGCCGCTGCCCCGCCCCCCGGGCCGCCGCCGGGCCCGAGCTTCGAAGCGCCACAAACGTCGCAATCGTCACAATCGCCGCAATCGTCGGACGGCGGCCTGACCGCCCTGGCCAACGACCGTCCCGAGGTCGCGATCGGTGCGGCCTTCGCCGGCGGCCTCACCCTCGCCCTGATCCTGAAGCGCCTTGCCCGCTGAGAACAACAACGTCGCGACGGCACTGACCGAGGTCAGCGAGAAGCTGTCGATTCTCGTCCACGAGGAGATCGAGCTCGCCAAGGCCGAGATGACCGTCAAGGTCACCAGCATCGCCCGTGGAACGGCCGCGGTGGCGATCGGGGGGGTCTGCGCGGTCTTCGTCCTGATCTTCGTTCTGCTGACGATCGCCTGGGCGATCAACGATGCCACCGGCGACCTGTGGCTGGGCTTTTTGGTCGTCACCGTCGTGCTGGCGGCGCTGGCCGGGATCGCATTTCTGTTCGCCTGGCGCAAGCTCAAGGTCGGCGCTCCCACCCCGCAGATGGCGATCGACGAGGCCAAGAAGATCCGCGCCACGGTCAAGCCCGGCGGTTCGAGCTGATGCCCCCCGTCCAGCGAACGCCGGAGGAGATCCGCGACGCGATCGAGAGTCACCGTCAGGACCTGGGGACATCGGTGGAGAAGCTCCGGGTCGAGGTCGTCAAGTTGACCGATTGGCGCTCCCAGCTGAGGCGCTACGAGCCGCAGGTCCTGATCGGCGCCGCCGCGGCCGGGTTCGTGATCGGGGGCGGGATCGCCGCGCTGGGGGCATTGACCTTCGGCCGCCGGCGCCGCAAGCGGCTGGGCCGCTGACTTAGGCCAGAAACGAGCTCGGCAACCCGCCGGCGCCGAGCAGGCCCGGCCCCACGTGGGTGCCGATCACGGGGCCGATCTCCGAGATCACCCGGGGCTCGACTCCGAAGATCTCGGTGCCGCGGGCGGCCAGCGCCTCGGCCTCCCGGGGGGCCTGGATGTGCTGAACCATCCAGGCGTCGGCTCCGTCCTCGTAGCGGCTGCGCAGCAGGTCGACCATCTTCTCGAACGCCCGGCGCGAGGTTCGCACCCGCTCCACCGGGGTGATCTCTTCCTCCACGGTGAGGATCGGCTTGATCCGCAGCGCCGAGCCGAGCCACGCCTGGGCTCCGGCGATCCGCCCACCCCGGCGCAGGTACTCCAAGGTGTCGATCGCGAACCACATCTTGAGATTGGCCCGCGCCTCCCGAGCGTGCGCGGCGACGGCGGCACCGTCGCGCCCGGCACGGGCGGCCGCCGCGGCCGCCAAGGCAACGAGCCCTTCGCCCCCGCAGGCGGTGGCCGAGTCGACGACGTGGACGCGCTCGGCCCGGTGGCCGAGCTGCTCGCGCGCCTGCTCAGCGGAGCGCACCGTCCCGGACATCCCGCCGGCCAGGTGGATCGACACGATCTCCTGGCCCTCGGCCAGCAGCGGCTCGTAGACGGCCAGAAAGTCGCCGATCGACGGCTGTGAGGTGGTCGGGAGGTCGGCGGCGGAGCCCAGGCGGCGGTAGTAGGCGCCGTAGTCAGCGATCTCGCTCTCGCGCTGGGGCCCCTCGGGCAGGTGCACGTACAGGCTGACCTCGTGGATGCCCTGCTGGGCGATCAGCGCCCGGGGCAGGTAATGGCAGGTGTCGGAGACGATCGCGACGCTCATGACGGCGGCACCCTACCGCGGCAGCGCCGCAAACGAAAACGATCTCCGCCGCCCCCAGCGCCTGGACTCCGCCGCCCCAATGCCCCGGACGCTCGTCACTGGCGCCACCGGATTCATCGGTTCCCACGTCGTTCGCCGGCGGGTCGAGCGCGGCGATGATGTCCTGGCGGTGGCAAAGCCAGCGGCCGTGGGTCTGGCCGCGGCACCCCTCCCGGGGCCCGTATCGTCTGCAGCTATGGCCACGCTGTACCGCTGCAGCACGCCGACCGACTGGCTGTGCCCG
>DASXJY010000017.1:0-7795 GCA_036497115.1 Solirubrobacteraceae bacterium | reverse complement strand
CTAGCCGTTCGGGCTCCCGCCGGTGGCCGAGCCCGCGCACACGCGTGCCGGGGGCGGTGACGTCTTCACATCTGATGACGCGCGATCTCGCGTCGTTCGTTACATTGCCCGGTTATCGAGCCGTCCGGGTTCCTTCCGGCGGTTGAGAGGAGAGATGAAGCCGGCCCCTCTGAGGGCCGGCTTCGCCCATCGCCTCCGGGCGCAGCGGCCGTTTTCAGCCAAAAAGAAACCGGCCCGCTGGGGACGGGCCGGTCTCGTGCTTCTGGGGAGGAGGTGCTGCTATGAGGTACGTCGCGAGCAGAATGTTGCTCGCCGCAGATGAATGAGCCTTAAATAGTTAGTCGTAGCTGTAGAAGCCCCGCTTGGACTTGCGGCCCAGCGCACCTTCCTGGACCAGCTCGTTGAGCTGTGGCGGTATCCGGGCGCCGATCGTCTCGCCGATCGCCTTAGCCACGTCGAGTCCGACGAAGTCCAGCAGCGCGATCGGGCCCATCGGGACACCAGCGCCGAGGGTCATGCAGCGATCGAGGTCGGCCGGGTCAAGCCCGGTCTCGGAGAGCAGCTCGACGGCGTCGAACAGATACGGAAACAGCAGCCGGTTGACGACAAACCCCGGCGTGTCGGGAACCTCCACGGGCGTCTTGCCGAGGGCCTGGCAGAGGGCGCGGGTCCGTGCTCGCACGTCCTCCTCGGCCTCGGCCGGGAAGACCACCTCGATCAGCTCCATCCGCGGCACTGGGTTGAACACGTGCAGACCGACGAAGCGCTCCGCGCGGCCGGTGGCGGCAGCCAGGCTGGCGATCGACAGCGATGAGGTCGTGGAGGCGAGGACGGCGTCGGGGGCGGCGACCCGCGCCAAGTCCGAGAGCAGACTCGCCTTGTGCTCGGGATGCTCGACCACGGCCTCAACCAGGAAAGTGGCCTGGCCCAGCTGATCGAATTCGGTGACGATCGATACCCGGTCCTCGTAGCCGGCCAGCTCGGGGATCTTGGCGCAGTGCTTGGCCAGCGTCGCGTTGGCGCGGTCGGCCGACTTATCCGATCGTGCCCACAGGACAACCTCTCCATGCTGGGCGGCAGTGGCGGCGAGGCCGCACGCGATCGTGCCGGCGCCCGCGATGGCGAGTGTTTCGTGCAAGGAATCTCCTGGGTCCGGTTAGCGCCAGAGGGCCGTCCCGGGCCCCTGGTCGCCCCCTAACAGTACGTGACCGTTCATTTAGAGGTTTTGTGGTCTGTTGGACCGGCTAGGTCTCTTGCTCGGTGGGCCGAATCATGACCTCGCTGATCGACATCCGCCACGGCCGAGTGACGATGTAGGCGATCATCTGGGCGATGTCGGTGGCCTGCAGGAGCTCGACGCCGGCGAAGCGCTCGTCCATCTGCTGCTGGATCTCGGGCCTGTTGTGGCTGCGCAGCTCGGTGGTCACGGCACCGGGCTCGACCAGCGAGACTCGGACGCGGCGCCCGGTCACCTCCTGGCGCAGCGACTCGCTGAACGCTCCGATCCCGTGCTTGGTCAGGTTGTAGACACCGCTGCCGTGGCGAGGCACCCGGCCGGCCACCGAGCTGATGTTGACCATGTCGGCGACCCGGCGCGGCTCGTCCTCGGCCGCCTTCAGCAGGTGGGGGAGTGCGGCGTGGGCGCAATACAGCAGACCCCGAACGTTGATCTCGATCATCCGCTCCCACTCGTCGATCGGTGCGTCCTCGACGGGTCCCAGCAGCATCACCCCGGCGTTGTTGACAAGCGTGTCGAGCCGGCCGAGCTCGTCGACGGTGCGCTTCACCAGCCGCTGAGCTTGCTCTGAAGCGGTGATGTCGGCCTCGACCACGAGCGCCTGGCCGCCGTTGTCGGAGATCCTTGAGGCCAGCGCCTGCAGGCGATCTCCGCGCCGGGCGGCAATCGCCACCGCGGCGCCGCGCCCGGCCAGCTCGAGCGCCGCGGCCTCGCCGATCCCGCTCGAAGCGCCGGTGATCAGGGCAACGCTCCCGCTCAGCTCGTTTGATGCCATGGCCCTGAATCTAGCGTCCGGGCGCGGCTTGACCTCCGGCGTCAGGCGGCGTTCCAGCGAAAGCCGATCGGCTCGGCGGCCGGCCTGAGCGGACTTGTGGCGAGACCGGGCCGAGGTTCGCTCTCGTTGAAGCCAACCGGAGCCAGGTCGTTCGGCGTGTCGGCGTGAAACAGAGAGGCCAGATACTGGGCCTGACCGCGACCGGGGCCGAGCTCGAACTGCCCCCCGCCATACGCGCCGATGCCGTGCTCGGCGCAGTAGTCATAGGTGTCGCAGAGCTTCTTCAGCCCGCCGATCCGCGAAGGCTTGAGGTTGACCATCCGGGGCGGAAAGGGAAGCGCCTCGATGTCGGCGATCGAATGGATCGGCGCGTCCCAGGTGATTCGATCGTGCACATCGGCGAGCGCGGCCGCGGTCCCCTCGTCGACCACGTCGGGATCCTCCAGCCAGGCGTCGGGAAACGCCTCCACGACCCGCCGGTAGAGGACCGGGTCCGGGGCCTGGTCGACCACCGTGCCGCGATACAGGGCCTTGAAGTCAATCGAATCCACGGCCCCGGTCTCCACCAGGCCGGCGATCAGCTCGGGAGTCCAGGAGCTCGTGGCGTCGAGCTTGAAGCGCAGCGTGGGGTAGGTTTGCCGGCGGCTCTGAACCGGGCCCAGCGTCGCCGGCTCTCCGAGCCGTAGCGAGACGACGAACGTCACCGGCTGCGGCTCGCGCCCGAGCACGGCGTGAAGCGGCGCTCCGGCCTGGCGCAGAGCGAGATCAAGCGCGGCGCTGTGAAAGGTCCAGCGGCGGTACAGGCGCGAGACCTCGCGCTGCGGGGGGACCGGAAACAGATCGAGACCGTCGATCAGCTCACAGAACTCTCCCAGGGTGTAATCGCCGGCGAGCTGGTGCACGGGCCCGGCCTCCTGCAACGCGACGTGGTCCGGAGCGTCGTAGACGACGTCCTCGCCGACTCCCTCGGTGCCGGCGCCGCGCAGATGCACGACCGTAGAGAGGCGCTCAAAGCCGCTCGAGACGTTGGCCCGCAGGCCCTCCAGCTCATAGCCGTCGACCTCCAGCGCCAGCCCGGCCAGCCGCTCAAATGTGCTCATCGTCTGCCCGCCCTGACTCCAACCGCGTGACCAGCTCCTCCAGTCGCAGCTCCTCCAGGCCCTTGCTGACAGCTTCCAGCTCGGCGGCACAGTATTCGACCAGCTCGCGACCCTCCCGCACGAGCTCGAGCGTCTCGCGCAGCCCGGCGTCACCGGAGTCAAGCCGGCGGATGATCTCCTCCACCCGGCCGACTGCGGCCTCGTAGGTGCGCTCGGGCCCGACGCTCACTGCGGCTCCTCGGTCACCCGGGCGCCCACCGAGCCGTCGTGAAAGCGCAGCGACACAGTGCCGGCGGCGCGGGCGCCGGCCGCCGATCCCAGCGGGTCTCCGTTGCGGTCTGAGACGAGCGCGTAGCCGCGCCCCAGGGTCCGCGCCGGGTCGTGGGCGGCCAAGGCGAAGGAGAGGCGCTCGAGCTCACGGCGGTGGCGGGCACGCTCGGTCACCCGGGCGCGCTCGGCGGTCCGCCGCAGCACGAGACCGTGCACCCCGGCCAGCGTCCGTCCCCGCTCGGTGCGCCGCCGCGCCGAGGCTCGAAGCTCGCGCAGCAGCTGGTGCAGGCGGTGGCGGTGGCGGGTGATCTGCTGATCGGGCGCCCGCGAAAGATGGGCCAGCGTGCGGGCCCGCACCACGATCGCGCGGCGGCCGTGCTCACGCAGGCGACCGGCGGCGGTGATGATCTGGGCCCGGGCCGCCCGGCAGTCGATGGGGACCGCAGCCTCGGCGGCGTGCGTGGGGGTGGAGCAGGAGACCGCGGCGACGTCGTCGATCAGAGTGCGGTCGGTGTGGTGGCCGACCGAGGCGATCACGGGCACTCGCAACAGCGCCGCGGTGCGGCACAGGCCCTCGTCGCAGAAGGCGAACAGGTCGGCCAGCGAACCGCCGCCGCGAGCGACGATCACCACCTCCACCTCCGGGATCGCCGCCAGCTCGCGCAGCGCGGCGGCGATCCGCGGCGCGGCATGGCGATCCTGGACCGGTGCATAGGCCCAGACCACGCGGCCGCCCCATCCCCGTCGCCGCAGGCCGGCCAGGACGTCGTCGCGGGCCTTGGTGCCCTCGCCGGTGATCACCCCGATCGTCCGGGGCAGAGGGGCGCGGGGCAGCCGCTTCTGTGACTCGAACAGCCCCTCGCCGTGAAGGCGCCGGCGCAGTCGCTCCAGCGCCATCAGCAGGTCACCCTCGCCGGCCTGGCGCAGCTCGGAAACCGCGAAGCTGAACGAGGGCGAGGACGCCGAGCTGCCGGGGTAGTAATCGCACCCGCCCCCGACCACGATCCGCATCCCGTCGGCGAGACGAACGCCCAGGCCGTCGAAGTCCGAGCGCCACATCGAGCACGGGAGTGCGCCGTAGCCGTCGCGCAGCTCGAAGTAGACGCGGGCACGAGCGGCCCGGAAGCCCCAGACCTCGCCGACCAGTTGGACGCGCGCGAACTCCTGCAGGCGGCGCTTGAGCTGGGCGGCGTAGGTGCCCACCGGGTAGGGACCGGGAAAGCGGCTGTCGGGGATGCCCTCGGTGGCGGCGGCCGGATCCTGCTCCATTGGAGGTCAGGCTACAAGGGGCTCAGGCGAGCGCTTGGCGCAGGTCGGCGACCAGATCCGCGGGATCCTCGACGCCGCAGCTCAACCTGACCAGGTCAGGGGGAACGGCGGCGCTGGAGTCCTCGACCGACTGGTGGGTCATCACCTGCGGGACCTCGATCAGCGACTCGACTCCGCCCAGCGACTCGGCCAGGGTGAACAGGCGGGTGGCCGTTGCCACAGCGGTGGGCCGGGCGTGGCGGAAGCTGACCATGCCGCTGAACCCGGGCCAGCGCACGTCGCTGACCCCGGGCATGGCCCGCAGCAGCTCGACGACAGCGGCCGCGCTGCGTGCGTGGGCGTCCATGCGCAGGTGCAGCGTGCGCAGGCCTCGGTGGACGAGGAAGCAGTCAAACGGCCCGGGTACGGCGCCCACCGCGTTCTGGACGAAGCGCAGGCGCTCGTAGAGCTCCCGGTCGCGGACCACCACGACACCTCCGACTACATCGGAGTGACCGCCCAGGTACTTGGTGGTGGAGTGCACGACGGCGTCGGCTCCCAGCTCGAGCGGGCGCTGGTTGGCCGGAGTGGCGAACGTGTTGTCGACCGCGACCAGGGCGCCGGCGCGCCGGGCGACCACGGCCTCGATGTCGACCACGTTGAGCAGCGGGTTGGTCGGGCTCTCCACCCAGATCAGCCGCGAGTAGTCGCGAAGGGCGCCGTCCAGCGCCGCCAGGTCGGTTTGGTCCACCAGCGCGTATTGCAGCCCCCAAGTGGTCAGAACCTTGTCCACCAGGCGGTAGGTCCCGCCGTACAGGTCGGCGCCGAGCACCACGTGCGACCCGGTCTCGCAGACGACCGTGATCAGGGCGTGCGCGGCGGCCAGGCCCGAGGAGAACGTCACCGCCAGCCCACCCTCGAGCTCGCCCAGCGCCGCCTCCAGCGCCGCGCGGGTGGGATTGGCCGAGCGGGCGTAGTCGTAATCGCCGACAAATTCGCCCGGCCGGGGCTGGGCGTAGGTCGAGGTCTGATGAATCGCCGGGATCACCGACCCAAACGAGGGATCGGGAGTCAGTCCGGCGTGGACGGCCCGGGTCCCGAAGCCATCGTTGCCTGCCTCCGGGCCGCTCCCCGGACCACCGGTCCCGGTCACGAAGCCAGCGCCTCGAGGAGGTCGGTCCGGGTGACCAACCCAGCGGCCCGACCCTGATCGGTGACCACCAGCGCCTGCTGCTCACCAACCAGGAGCTCGACGGCCTCCCGGACGGGATCCTCGCTCGACACGGCGGCGAACGGTGGCTCCATCACCTCGACCACCTCGGCGTCGAGCAGCGCTGGATCAGCCGCCGCTCGCCTCAGCAGCCCCCGCTCGCCGATCGCCCCGACCATCGTCGTGGGATCGTGGGAGCTGACCACCGGCAACTGTGAGACGCGGTGCTCGTGCAGCAGCGTGACCGCGTCGCGGACCCGGTAATGGGGCTCGACCGTGACCAGCGAGGGGATCTCGCCGGCCTCCCGCTTGCGGCGCAGGACGTCGCCGACCGTCAGGTCGCCGCCGCGGTCCAGGAATCCGTACTGGCGCATCCAGCTGTCGGAGTAGACCTTGGACAGGTAGGAGCGACCCCCGTCGGGAATGATCACCACGATCAGGGCCTGAGGATCCTCGACACCGGCAGCCACCTCCAGCGCGGCGTGAAGCGCCAGGCCGCCCGATCCGCCGGCCAGGATCCCTTCGGCGCGGGCCAGACGCCGAGTGGTCAGAAACGCGTCGCGGTCTGAGACCATCACCCAGCGGTCGATCACCGACGGGTCGAAGGTGCCCGGCCAGAAGTCCTCACCGACACCTTCCACCAGGTAGGGGCGGACGTTTTCCTCGCCGCCGGAGTAGATCGATCCCTCGGGGTCGGCGCCCACGATCTCGATCCCGGGTTTGCGCTCACCGAGGTAGCGAGCGATTCCGGTCACCGTGCCGCCGGTGCCGACGCCGGCTACGACGTGGGTGATCCGCGGCCCGAGCTGCTCCCACAGCTCGGGGCCGGTGGACTCGTAATGGGCCTGCGGGTTGGCCGGGTTGAAGTACTGATTGGGCTGAAAGGCACCCGGGATCTCGTCGGTCAGCCGATCGGCGACCCGGTAGTAGGACTGCGGGGAGTCGGGAGGCACGTCGGTCGGGGCCACGACCACCTCGGCGCCGTAGGCTCGCAGCAGGTCGATCTTCTCGCGCGACATCTTGTCGGGCATCACCGCGATCACCCGGTAGCCCTTCAGCCGCGCCGCGATCGCCAGCCCGGTGCCCGTGTTACCTGAGGTCGGTTCGACGATCGTCCCGCCGGGACGGAGGTTGCCGTCGCGCTCGGCGGCGTCGATCAGCGCCACCGCCACCCGGTCCTTGATCGAACCACCGGGGTTGAAGGATTCGAGCTTGGCGACCACCTGGGGGACCAGCCCCGCGCCGATCCGCGACAGCCTGACCAGCGGCGTGCCGCCGATCGTGTCGAGGATCGAGTCCCTCAGCTCGGCCTGGCCGGCAGCGGCGGGAAGCACTCAGGCAGTCTCGCAAATCACGCCATCGCGGCGCCGTCCATCATCGCCGGTCGTTGGCCAGGACCTCGGGATCGGCGGATTCAAACCAGCGGCGACGGAAGAACCGCGGGTAAAACGGCCATGCCGCGAGCATCAGGATGACGCCGACGAGCAGGCCACCGATGCCGACGAAGATCGGCGTCTCGATACCCAAAAACGGCTTTGAGTAGTTGTTGCCGGCGGTGTTGTAGTAGGTGTAGGCCTTGATCGCGACATAGGCCATCATGATCCCACCGACCACGGGGATCAGCCCGGCAAAGACGAAGTTACGCACGCTCTTGAACAGGTCGTGGCGGTAGTAGACGGCGCAGGCCAGTCCGGTGAAGCCGTAGTAGAAGCAGACCGCGAACCCGAGCGCGGAGATCGTGTCGCCGAGCACATCCTGGTTGGGGTTGAACGCCAGCAGCGCGATCGTCCACAGGATCGAGAGGCCGCCCATCAGCAGCGTCGAGAAGGTCGGGGTCATGAACCGCGGGTGGACGCGGCCAAAAGCCTCGGGAATCGCCTTCCAGCGCGCCATCGACAGCGTGGTCCGCGCGGTGGGAAGGATCGTGGTCTGCGTCGAGGCCGAGGCCGAGGTCA
>DASXJY010000016.1:0-21824 GCA_036497115.1 Solirubrobacteraceae bacterium | reverse complement strand
TGGTCTCCCTCTACGTCGACGGCGTCAAGTACATCCTCGATGACATCCCCGTTGTGCTGGCCAAGGCCAACCAGGCGCTGGCCACCCTGGATAAGTCCCGCAGCCGTCTTGACCAGGTGTCGACACGGCTGACCGCGCTCGAGTTCGAGGGCGGCGTCACGCTCCACGACGTCCTGACCGTGCTGCAGCGGGTCGAGCTCGTGACCCGCATGGCGGTGGAGATCGAGCGCTACATCGTCGAGTTGGGCACCGAGGGGCGCCTGATCGAGATGCAGCTCGACGAGACGATGGTCGGCGTCGCCGCCGACAAGTCAGCGCTCGTGCACGACTATCTGACTGAGGACACCGACGACGGGTTCGCCGTCGTCTTCGATCAGCTCGTCAGGCTTCCCCACCAGGATCTGCTGGACTTTGGTCGCCTGGCGGAACTGCTGGGCTACGACCGCAAGCTCAACACGCTCGACTATCCGGTCTCCCCGCGGGGCTTCCGGATCCTGGGTCGGATACCCAGGCTGCCGAGACTTGTGGTCCAACGAATCGTGACGGAGTTCGGAGGACTTGAGGAGCTGCTCGCCGCCTCCGATGGCGAGCTGGAGACCGTCGACGGCGTCGGCGAGATCCGGGCGAAGGACATACGGGAAGGCCTTCGCCGACAGCAGGAGATCAACCTGGTTGATCGCTACCTGCAGACGTAGCACCAATCCGCGAGCGGGCGTGCCCGCCCCGCCTTCAAAGAGGAGGACACCATCACAGAGCTAATGGAAGAGCACCTGGATGATCTCGAAGCCGTCGTGCCCCCGCAGCACATCGAGTTCGAGATCGGAGACAGCGTCGTCTATCCACACCATGGAGCGGGAAAGGTTCTTCGCAAAGAGGCCAAGGAGGTCATGGGGGAGAGCCGTGAATATCTGACCATCAAGATCCTCCACAACGACATGACGGTCATGGTCCCGACCGAGAACGCGGCCCTGGCGGGCCTGCGCCGTGTGATCGACGAGGAGACGGTCAAGAAGGTGCTGGCGGTTCTGCAAGACGAGTGCTCGGAGATGCCGAAGAATTGGAACCGGCGCTTTAAGCACAACCGAGACAAGATCAAGACCGGCGACATCTACGAGCTGGCCGAGGTCGTGCGTAACCTGGCGATCCGCGAGGTCGAGAAGGGGCTATCGACCGGCGAGAAGCAGATGTTCACCCGGGCCAAGAAGATCCTGGCCTCCGAGCTCATGTACGCGCTCGAGATGGACGAGCAGGAGGTGGAGGAGCACCTCTACGGGCTGCTGGTGGAATCCAACGGCAACGGGAACGGCAACGGCAAGGTGGCCGTAGCGGCCAAGTAGGCCGAACTGTGGCGGTCGCGCTGATCGTGGCCGCGGGACGTGGCGAGCGCCTTGGGTCAGGCCGCCCCAAGGCGCTCGTCACACTTTGCGGCCGCCCGATGCTTGACTGGAGCGTGGCCGCCCTGAAGGCGGTGGCGGCCGTAGAGCAGATCGTTGTCGCGCTCCCCGCCGAGCTGCTCGCCGCCGCGCCCGACGGCACCAGCGCGGTGGCGGGAGGGGCCCAGCGCTCTCACTCCGTCCGCGAGGCGCTGCGGGCCTGCGCCGCCGGAGATCCGGTGATCGTGCACGATGCCGCCCGGCCCCTGGCCACGCCGCAGCTGTTCGAGCAGGCGCTGGGGGAGCTCGAGCGCTACGACGCCGACGCGGTGATCGCCGCCACGCCGGTGACCGACACCATCAAGGAGGTCGCCGACGATGGACGCACCGTGCTCCGCACGCTTGAGCGCAGCCGCCTGTGGGCCGTCCAGACCCCGCAGGTCTTCCGCCGGGCCGCTCTGGAACGGGCCCTCGAGGCTGGCGACGATGAGCTCGCCGAGGCCACCGACGACGCCTGGCTCGTGGAGCGGGCGGGAGGCGTGGTCCGGATCGTCGGCGCCGACCCGGGCAACCTGAAGATCACCACGCGTGAGGATCTCAAGGTGGCCGAGCTGCTGCTGACCGAGCGCGGCCAGTGAACGCCGGCATCGGCTATGACTGCCACCGCTTCGCCCCGGGGCGGCGGCTGGTGCTCGGCGGGGTGCAGCTCGACCACGACCGCGGCCTGGAGGGCCACTCCGACGCCGACGTCCTCACCCACGCGATCATCGACGCGATGCTGGGCGCCGCCGCGCTGGGCGACATCGGAGAGCATTTCCCCGACACCGATCCGCGCTTCGCCGGGGCCGACTCGATCGAGCTGCTGCGGGCCACGGCGCAGCTGCTGGCCACGGCGGGATTCGTCGTCGGCCACGTCGACGTGACGGTCGCGATCGAGCGACCCAAGCTGGCGCCGGTACGCGATCGGATACGGGCCCGTCTGGCCGGCGCGCTCGAGCTGGGTCTCGACCAGGTGAGCGTGAAGGCAACCCGGGGCGAGGGCATGGGGTTCGTCGGGCGCGAGGAGGGAGTGGCCGCAATTGCCGTGGCCACCGTGGGGCGCAGTGGTGAACAGGGCATGAATTAGGCCCCGAGTGGGCGGCCCGGCCCGGGAACACTGCCAGAATCAGAGGTCATGGAAGATCATGCTCGGGGTTCGGTGCTGGTGGTGGACGACGAACCGACCATCGCCGAGGTGGTGGCGCGCTACCTGGAGCGGGCCGGATACCGGACGCGGATCGCCGGGGATGGCGCTCAGGCGCTCGACCTCGTGGCCGAGCGCCGCCCGGACCTGGTCGTGCTGGACCTGATGCTGCCCGGGATCGACGGGCTGGAGGTGATGCGCCGGCTGCGCGAGCAGGATCACGAGCGGATTGCGCTGATCCTGCTCACGGCCAAGGGGGAGGAATCAGATCGAGTGATCGGGCTGCGCCTCGGCGCCGATGACTACGTGGTCAAGCCGTTCTCGCCCGCCGAGCTGGTGGCGCGCGTCGACGCGGTCCTGCGGCGGGTGGAGACATCGCCGGCCCACGAGGCCCCGCTCGAGCTCAGCGAGATGACGATCGATCCCGCCTCGCGCCGGGTGATGGTCAGGGGCGAGGAGGCCGCGCTGACGCAGCGGGAGTACGACCTGCTGCTGTTCCTGGCCAGGCACCCCGGTCAGGTCTTCTCCCGCAACCAGCTGATGGACGCGATCTGGCAGTACTCGTTCTACACCGACACCTCGACCGTCACGGTCCACATCCGGCGGCTGCGGTCAAAGATCGAAAACGACCCTGCGCGGCCGGACCACATCGAGACGGTGTGGGGAGTCGGCTACCGCTTCACGCCGTGAACCGCTTGATCAAGCGGGTGCGCCTGAGCGCGGGCTCGCTTTCGCGCCAGCTGGCGCTGGTCGTGGCGGTCGGCGTGGCTCCGGTGCTGGCGGCGCTGATCCTGGTGTCGCTGCTGATGATCCTGTCTGACCACGAGGCGGTGGTGGTGGCGGCGATCGTCCTGGGAGCCGGGATCGTGGCCGTGGCCGGAGCCAGGCTGCTGGCCGGCGGGATCATGCACGACGTCGAGTCGATCCGCGACGGCCTGCTGGCGGTTGGCCGGGGCAAGCGCGACATCCATATCGAGACCGCCGCCCGGGACGAGCTCGCCGAGCTGGCCGCCGCCGCCAACACGATGATCGCCGACCTGCAGGCCGAGGAGGCGGCCCGCGACCACTCCGACCTGGCCCGGCGCGACCTGGTGGCGGCGGTCTCGCACGATCTCCGGACACCGATCACCTCACTGCGGCTGCTGGCCGACGCCGTCGGCGACGACGTCGTGGCCGACGGAGAGATGCGCCGGGGCTATCTGGACCGGATGCGAGTCCACATCGATGCTTTGAGCGCACTGATCGACGACCTGTTCGAGCTCTCGCGCCTCGAGGCCGGCGACATCAGCTGGTCGCTCGAGCGGGTGCCGCTGCGCGAGCTGGTCTGCGAGACGGTGGAGGCGATGCGCACTCAGGCCGAGGCCAAGGGGGTGGCGGTGGTCTCCGACGTGTCAGGCGAGCTGCGCCCGGCGCGCGCCAATCCGGAGAAGCTCCAGCGCGTGCTGTTCAACCTGATCCAGAACGCGATTCGCCACACCCCGGCCGACGGCAGCGTGGTGGTGCGGGCCGAACCCGGCGAGCAGGGCATCGAGGTGGAGATCGCCGACAGTGGTGACGGGATCGCCCCCGCCGAGCGCGAGCACGTGTTCACCGCGTTCTACCGCGGCGGCGTCAACGCCTCCCGGACCGGAGACGGCGCGGGGCTGGGGCTGGCCGTGTCGCGGGCCATAGTCGAGGCGCACGGCGGGCGGATCTGGCTGGCCGACTCGTCGGTGGGGACGCGCGTGCGGTTCAGCCTTCTCGCCGCCTGACGCAGGGTGGCCGGATCTCGGGGCGGTTGACGTCCGTGTTACGGCCTTGTACCAGTTTGTTACGCTTACGTAACAGATGAACCTCGCCCACAACATCGTCTGCTCTTCGGACCGCTGGGCCAGGCGGGTGCGGCGCGATCTGATCCCGTGGGGACTCGATGGCGTGGACCTGGGTGACGAGGTGCTGGAACTGGGGCCCGGCTTCGGCGCCACCACCCGGCTGCTCGTCGACCGGGTTCCCCGGCTGAGCGTGCTCGAGCTTGACGAGGGCTACTGCGCCAAGCTCCGGGAGGCGGTGGGGGATCGTGTCGCCGTGACGCAGGGTGATGCCAGCGCGATGCCGTACCCGGACGGGCGCTTCTCGTCGGTGGTCTGCTTCACGATGCTTCACCATCTCGACCCGCCGCAGCTCCAGGACCGGGCCTTCGCCGAGGTTGCCCGGGTGCTGCGGCCCGGAGGTTGGTTTGCCGGCACCGACAGCCTGGGCGCGGGTCGGCTCTTCAAGCTGATCCATATCGGCGACAAGCTCGCGCTCGTGGACCCGGAGCGGCTCCCGGAACGCCTGCGCGCCGCCGGCCTGGACAGCGTCAAGATCGACCGCAGCGAACGGTCGCTGCGGTTCCGGGCCCAGCGTCCCCGGTGAGCCGCGGGGACCGCGGGGAGTCGGCCGCGGACCGGAGCGACGCCCACCCAGAACCGGCCCGGCCCGGCTGGCCGGGACCGGAACCCGAGCACGAACCGCCGCCGGTGCCCCCGCACATCGTCGACGCCGCCCGCCACGTGCTGGCCCAGGATGGACTGGCGGCGGCGACGCTCGAGCGAATCTCAGCGGCGGCGGGTGTTTCCCGGATGACGCTTCACCGGCACGGCGTCTCCAAGCGCAACATCCTGCGCGCCCTGGCCGCCGAGGTAGAGGCCGAGCACCGCGATGCGATGTGGCGAGCCCTCGTGGCCCCCGGCACGGCCAGGCAGCGCCTGGAGCTGGCGCTCGAGGGGCTGTGCGATCTCACCGATCGCAATCTGGCCACGCTGGAGGCGCTTTCCGCGGCCGCCCGCGATGCGATCTTCCACGAGCCCGGGCCGGCCGCGTTGACCCGGGCGGTGTTCGTCGAGCCGCTGGAGCGGCTGCTGCTCGACGGCGCCGCCGACGGCTCGCTGGCCGCCGTCGACGCTCGGGAGACAGCCACCGTCCTGTTCAACACGGTGACCCACACCTACCGTCACCTCCGCGCCGGCCACGGTTTCAGTGAGCGGCGCGCGCGGGACGGGGTGCTGAGGCTGGTACTCGACGGCTTGGTGGTCCGCTAGGGACCGAACCTAGCCGGTGCGCGCCGCCCGCCGCTCCCGGGCCTGCTGGCGCAGATGCTCGTGCTCGACCAGTCGCGCCAGCTGGCGCACGGTTGTCTTGAGATGCCCGCGCACGATCGGGGCGGCGACTCGCTCGGCCACCCATCCACCGATGCCGGCGCCGGCCACGCCGTAGGCCAAGCGGATCTCGACCCGGGTGCGGCCGCCCGGTGCCGGCCGCAGTCGCCAACGCCCGCGCTGGTCGACGCCGGTGATCGAGGTCCAGGCCATGTCCCGCGGCGCCTCGAACTCCACCACCTCGATCAGCCCGCCGACCTCGGCCGAGCCGACCCGCAGGAGCATCCGGTAGCGGGCGCCGAGCCCGGAAGGCTCGTCGCTGACCACCTCCCAACGGGTGACGCCGGACATGTAGCTCAGGGCCCGCTCAGGGTCCGAGACCACCGCCCACACAGCCTCCTCGGGCGCCGATACCACCGTGCTGGCGCTGACCCTCATCGCCCGGCGGTCATCCGATCACCGGCAGGCGGCGCTCCGCGGCCAGGGCGTCGAGCGTGTCCTGCATGAGCCTCATCAGATGGTCGTAGATCTCGTCGACATCGGGATCGGCCCCGAACTCCGCCCGCAGGTCGATCGGGGGCAGCGTCTCGACGGTGATCTTGGCCGGAAGCGGAATGTGGCCCAGCATGTCGCCGACGTTCAGCAGCCACGGCAGGGAGAGCGAAATCGGCAGGACCTTGAGACGGAACATGCGGTCGAGGGCCAGTAGCCGGGCCAGCCGCTCGCCGCGAGACAGGAACAGGGCGGTCTCCTGACCGCCGATCGAAACCACCGGGACGATCGGCACGTCCTCTTGAAGGGCCAGGCGAATGAACCCCTTGCGGCGACCGAAGTCCACCCGGTTGCCTTGCCAGCTGGGCCGGTGGACTTCGTAGTCCCCGCCGGGATAGACCAGCAGCGCGGCGCCCGACCGAAGCGCCCTGCGAGCGTTGGCCGGCGATGCCGCCACGGTGCCGAGCTTGCGCAGCGAGGCCAGGCCGGGCATGGTCAGGACCAGGTTGTGGGCCAGTTGATAGAAGGCGCGCTCGACTCCGAAGTAGGCGTTGAAGGCGAGCGTGAAGACAGCCGTATCGGGCGTCATGTTGCCGCCGGAGTGGTTTCCGACCAGCAGCACCGGCCCGTCCTCGGGGATGTTGCCCAGGCCCCGCACCTCGCCCCGGTACCAGAGGCTTGCCAGCAGCCACAGCAGCGGCAGGTGCTCGCGGATGAAGTCAGGATCGCGCTCGTCGAGGTCGGCACGGGGAATCCGGCGCTGGGCCTGCTTGGCGACCGCGCGCATCGCGCGGGTCACCAGCGAGGCGCGGGAGCGGCTGTCCTCGTCTTCGCTTTCGGCAGCGACGTTGCCGTTGCTGCTGGCTCGTTCGGCGACGACCATAGGCGGCTGATTTTACGTCCGGGGCTCCACCATCGACAGCGAAAGCCGTACCTCAGGCCGCCTCGACGTCGATGCTGGGGCCGACCACATCAAGCCCCCCGGCGTCGGCTCGGGAGAAGAAGCTCATCAGCAACTCGTTTGTCTCATCGGGGCGTTCCACCTGGGGCACGTGGCCGCAGTGCTCGATTGTCACCTGCTCGGCGCTGGGCAACCACCGGCTCACATGGCGCCCGAAGCCCGGAGGGATGAGCCGGTCGTGGGTCCCCCACACGAACAGCGTCGGCCGGCTGAGCTGGGCCAGCCGCGGATAGAAGCCGTTACGCCCGTACGGCGCCTCCAGGTAGATGTTGCGCGCCGATGACAAGAACGCCAGCCGCGCGCCGGCCGATTGATAGATCCGCCGGAATTCGTCGACCATCAGATCGGCGACCGCCGGATCGATCAGATCGCGATCGAAGAACATGCTCCAGAACTGGGCCGTAACGGTGTTGCGGGAGAAGCCATGCGGAATCAGGCCGAACTCCGGCCGCAGCAGCCTGACCAGCGGGTGAAAGCCGCGCCTGACCCAGGCCACCGCCGGACACAGGAGCCCCAGCGCCCGGACCCGCTCAGGGGCGATCATCGCCATCTCGAGCGCAATCCGCCCACCCAGCGAGTTGCCGACGATGTGGGCCGACTCGATCTCCTGCTCGTCCATCATCGCGAGCATGATCTCGGCGAACCAGCGAGCGTTGTAGGCGCCGCGGGCCGGCTTGCACGAGGAGCCGAAGCCCGGCAGGTCGGGGGCGTGGACGCGGTAGCGCTGGCTGAGAAAGGCCGCCGTCTCGAACAGTGAGGCCCGGGTACCCCCCAGGCCGTGCAGCAGCAGCACGTCGCGTCCGTGGCCCATGGTCAGCGACGAGATACGGTGGCGCCCCACCGAGACGTCGCAAACCTGCAACAACGGGGGCCGGCCGCCGGGCAGGCGGAACATGCCCTCGAAGGCGATCGCGCAGTCGAGGTTGCCGCGAACGGCCAGCAGCCGGCGCTCGAACGCCTCGATGCCCGAGAATTCTCCCTCGCGCAGAGACAACCAGGTCTGGGCGTCGGTGGAGAAGGTCACATCGGGCTCGCGGCTCGTGACCCCCTTGCGGACGCGGGCTCCGTGGCTGGTGCAGCGGACCTCCCAGGTGTGGCCGAGATCGCAGAGCCGCACGTGATAGGTGACGTCGAAGCCCGACTCCGACCCCAGGTAGCGATCCGGAAGCGTCCTGAACGCCGCATCGACGGCGGCCAGCCGAGCCGCGTGCGAGGACCTATCGGACATCGCCGGGCAACCTAGCTCGTGCGCCGGATCGCTGATTGCGGGGCGCTAGGGTTGCCGCAACTTGCGCACCATTTCGCTGCACGACACCAGGACCGGTGAGATCCGCGAACTGCAGCCGGAATTCGACTCCCGAATCCGGATCTACGCCTGCGGCCCCACTGTGTACGGACGCATCCACGTCGGCAATGCCCGACCTTTCGTGGTCTTCTCGCTCCTGCGACGGTTTCTGATCAGCGAGGGGTATCAGGTCGACTTCGTAGCAAATATCACAGATATCAACGACAAGATCTACTCCGCCGCCATTTCTCGCCGTATCGGCAGCTCCGAGCTGGCCCGTGAGATGACCGCCGCCTACATCGCCGACACCGACCGTCTCGGCCTGGGCCGGCCCGACCACGAGCCGCTGGCCAGCGAGACGATCGGGCCGATCATCGACCTGATTGGGCAGTTGGTTGAGAGCGGGCATGCCTACGCGACCGAGGGAGACGTCTATTTCTCGGTGCGTTCCTACCCCGCCTATGGCGAGTTATCTCATCGAAATCCGGAGCAAATGGATCAGGGCGAAGGGGGCGAGGGGGCTGAGGGCAAGCGCGATCCTCGAGATTTCGCGCTCTGGAAGGGCCGCAAGCACGGTGAGGACACGTCCTGGGACTCGCCCTGGGGGCCCGGGCGGCCCGGTTGGCACATCGAGTGCTCGGCGATGGCCGAGGAGCTTCTGGGGGTGGGTTTCGAGATCCACGGCGGCGGCAGCGACCTGCTGTTCCCGCACCATGAGAACGAGGCCGCGCAGACCTCGGCCGCTCACGGCCGGCCCCTGGCCGAGCTGTGGGTCCACAACGGAATGGTCCGGCTCGACAGCGACAAGATGTCCAAGTCGGTCGGCAACGTGTTCGTCTTGCACGAGGCGCTCGAGCGCTACGGTCGCGACGCGCTGATCATGTACCTCTGTGGCGCGCACTACCGTCAGCCGGTGGAGTTCGACGATGAGCGCCTGGCCGAGGCGCGGGCCCGCTGCGACCGGATCGCCGAGGCGGCGCGCCGGCTCGTCGACGGCCCCAGCCCGTCGTGGTCAGGGCCTCTACGCGAGCGCTTTCTTGACTCGCTGGCGTATGACTTCAACACCCCCCGCGCACTGGCCGCGGTATTCGACTGGGTCCGGGAGGCCAACCGAAGCGGGTCCACCTCCGTCGGCAACGACGATCTGCGCACGATGCTCGAGATCTTCGGCCTGGCCAACCTGCTCGAGCCGCGCGAGGTCCGAGCGCCGCCGCGGGCTCGCGAGCTGCTCGAGCAGCGCGAGCGCGCCCGTGCGCAGCGCGACTTTGCCACTGCCGATCGCCTGCGAGACGAGCTCAGAGAGCTGGGCTGGGAGGTCCGCGACGGTCCCGGCGGACCAGAGCTCCTGGCCCCTTCGTAGTCGGTGCGATGATCGTCTACGGTCGCAATCCGGTGCGCGAGGCGATCCGCGGCCCACGGACGGTCAAGCGGATCTGGGCCAGCAAGAACGCGGCCCGGGAACCGTGGCTGCGCCCGCTGGCCAGGATCACTGTCGGCGTCGAGTCCGAGCAGCTCGAGCAGCTGTGCGGCTCGGCGGCCCACCAGGGGGTATGTGCCGAGGTGAGCCCGTTCCGCTACGCCGACGACGCTGCGCTGCTGGCGCTGCCGTCGCCGCTGATCGTGGCTCTAGACCAGGTGCAGGACCCCCAGAATCTCGGCGCCGTGGCCCGCAGCGCCGAATGCGCCGGGGCGGCCGGGCTTGTCATCCCCGAGCGCCGCTCGGCCGAAGTCACGCCCGCGGTCTGCAAGGCCTCGGCGGGGGCTGTGGAGCACCTGCCGGTGGCCCGGACGCGAAATCTCGCCGACTTCCTGGCCGAGGCCAAACGGGCCGGACTGTGGTGCTACGGCGCCGACGCCGACAGCTCCGACCGCTACGACGACGTCGAGTTCGACGGTCCGATCGTGCTGGTGCTCGGCTCCGAGGGTCGCGGCCTACGGCCGAGGGTTGCCGCCGCCTGCGACCTGCTGGTGTCGATCCCGTTGCGCGGCAGGATCGACTCGCTGAGCGTGAGCGCGGCGGCGGCGATCCTGACCTTCGCCGCCGCGCGGAGCCGGCAATGAAACTTGCACGCCGTCTTGACATGCGAGCGGTGCTATGTCAAGCTCGCGCCGCAAATAAGGATCAACTCGAGCTTTAGGGCTGGAGTCGATGGAGAGTACGGCGCCTGCGCCTGCTTTCTGGGAAGGCAAATAACGGTGCGGCGCCAGGGGAGGTAGCGCGCCACGACATTCCGATCTTCCGCCGCCGTCGGCGGAAGCCGAAAGGTTCGTCTCGTGGCTCGACTGTCTGCTTACTCTCAGGCTCAACCTAGAGTTGATGATGGGTATCTGATCGCGCTGGCCAAACAGGGCCATGCCGATGCCTACGATCAAATCGTCCGTCGCTACTACGGATTCGTCCGCCTCAAGGCGTCTTCGTACTTCCTGGCCGGGGGAGACGCCGACGACCTGATCCAAGAGGGGCTGGTGGGGCTCTACAAGGCGGTGCGCGACTACCGCACCGACCGCGAGTCCAGCTTTCGCAACTTCGCCGAGCTCTGCATCACCCGCCAGATCATCACCGCGGTCAAGACCGCGACTCGCAACAAGCACACCCCGCTCAATCAGTACGTCTCGTTCTCGAGCACCCCGGCCGGGGCCAGCGGCGACAGCGAGCCGACGCTCGACGAGATGCTTCCCGGCTCCACGGTCCACGATCCCGTCAACCAGGTGATCTCATCCGAGGAGCTCCGGGCGTTGGTGGCCTGCATCTCGACGGCGCTGTCCGAGCTCGAATCGCGCGTGTTGGCGCTCTACCTGGACGGCCACTCCTACGAGGAGGTGGGCCGGCGTCTGAGCTGCGACTGCAAGACGGTCGACAACGCGCTGCAGCGAGTCAAGCGCAAGGTCGGCCAGCACCTGTCAGAGCGCAACATTCCGGCCTGAAGACGTCGAGAGGTCGCCGGGGCCGGTCGTGGCCGGGATCCGCAGCGTGAACTCGGCGCCGCCCCCCGAGGCGGCGGCGGCGGCGACGCTTCCGCCCATCGCCACGGCGAGTTCCTTGACAACCGCCAGCCCCAGGCCGGAGCCAACCGCGCGCTCGCTGCGGTAGCGGTGGTACAGATAGAAGCGCTCGAAGGCCCGCGACAGGTCCTCGTCGGCCAGGCCGGGTCCAGTGTCGCGGACGGCGATCTGCCCGGGTGACGCAGTCACGGTGACCTCGCCGCCGGGCGGGGTCAATCGCAGTGCGTTTTCGACCAGGTTTGAGGTCGCCTGCAGCAGGCGGTCCTCGTCGCCCATCCCCCAGGCACCGCGGGTGCTGGTGCTGGCCAGGCGCAGGCCGAGCTCGCGAGCGCGGGGGAGGTGGCGCCTGACGGCGCTATCGCCGACCGAAGCGAGGTCCACGGGCCCGTGGCGGACCGCGAACTCCGCGCGCTCAAACCGCGCCAGGTCAAGGAGATCCAGTACGAGGCGCTCCAGGCGGTCGGCCTCACCGGCGATCACCCGTCCACCCTCACCGGCGGTGACCGCCCCCTCCTCCAGCGCCTCGGCGTAGCCGCGAATTGAGGTCAGAGGCGTCTTGAACTCGTGGCTCACCGACTCCAGGAAGCTGCGCTGCGAGTCGCGGGCGCGGCCGAGCTGGTGCGACATGTCGTTGAACGCCTGGCCGAGGTCGGCCAGCTCATCCTCGCCCTCGACCGGGACCTCGACCTCCACCTCGCCGGCGGCCAGGCGCTGCGTAGCGTCTGCCAGGCTGCCAATCGGGCGGGTCAGCCGCCTGGCCAGCAACGAGGACAGCAGCACGGCCAGCAGCACGCCGCCGAGCCCGGCCAGCCCCAGGGAGACCAGGAAGGGCCGCCATTCCGCGAACGCCAGCTTGGCGCTGCGGATCAGGATGACCCGGCCGTTTGCGGTGGCGCGCGCTACGTAGAGCACCGGTCGCCCGACCACGGTGATCGTGCCCTCGGCGCTGCCGGTGGGCGCGATCGCCGCCAGCACCGCCTCGCGGACCCGCGGCCTGACGCGCCGGGGCGACCCGGTCCCGACCCGGTAGACGTGATCACCGGCCGTGAGCGCGCCCGGTGGGCCGCCCACTCCGGACAGGACGTCGGCCTGGGACTCCAGGTTGGCGGTGCGCTGCGACGCGATCCTGTGGCGCACCAGCACCACGGCGACTCCGACGGTAAGGGCGCAGGAGGCGATCGCGGCCAGAGCCAGATACCCCAGCACGCGGCGCTGCAGCGTCATGAGCTGGTCTTGTAGCCGAGCCCGCGCACCGTCCTAATCAGCTCGGGGTGTCCAAGTTTCTTGCGCAGCTGAGCGACGTGAACCTCGACGGTCCGCGTCTCGCCGGGGGAGGCGAAGCCCCACACGCTCTCGAGCAGCTGGTCGCGGGTGACGACCTGACCGGTGTGGCGCAGCAGGTACTCGAGGAGGTCGAACTCGCGCTGGGTGAGCTCTACCTCGTCGCCGTCAACGCGTACCTCGCGGGCTCCCCGGGCCAGCGTCAGCGGGCCCAGCTCGAGCACGTCGTCGAAGGCGGTTGCCGCCGGGCCGCGGCCGGCCCGGCGCAGCACCGCCTTGACCCGGGCGGTCAGCTCGCGGGGCGAGAACGGCTTGGCCACGTAGTCATCGGCGCCGACCTCCAGGCCGGCCACCCGGTCCGGCTCCTCGTCGCGGGCCGTCAGCATGATCACCGGCAGCTCGCCGCCGATCCGGCGGCAGACCTCGAAGCCGTCGATCCCGGGCAGTCCGATGTCCAGCACCACGAGCTTGATCGGGTGGCGGCGCAGCTCGATCAGCGCCTCCTCTCCCGATCGCACCCAAAGCGCCTTGTATCCCGCCCGCTCCAGATACGTGCGCACCAGGACGCCGATGTTCGGCTCGTCCTCGACCACCATGATCGTCTCGGCCACGCCGGACATCGTAGGTTGCTCCTGACCCCCCGGCGCTGGGTTTTACACGCCGCTGATGTTCCGCTGACCGCCGGCTTTCAGGCCGCCGACAGAGTCTCGATCACCAGATAACCCCACGCGGACTCCCTCTGGAGCCGGTGGGCGCCAAACCCAGACCAGCGAGGTAAGCCAAAGATGTCATTCATCGCCAAGCGTTCACGTCTGCTGGTGCTCGGGCTGAGCTGCGCGGTGCTGGGCGCCGCGGCCAGCGCGATCACCGGCGCCGGCGCCGCCACCCGGTCGCCGGCCACCACCAGTCCTGCCCATCCGGCCAAGGCTTCGACGCGGCCCGGCCGGCGCAGCGGGGGGCTTCGCCGGTGGACAGCCCGCGCCGTACACGGCGACCTGGTGGTCAAGATCAAGAGCGGGTTTGTCACTGTCAGCTTTGACCGCGGCAAGGTGGATTCGGTCGCCGGGCGGCGGCTGACGATCACCGAAGGGACGCGCCGGGCCAACTACAGGACAGTCACGGTGGCGGTTCCCGCGAGCGCCGCGGTCAGGGACAACCGGAAGCCGGCCCGGCTCTCCGACCTCAGATCGGGGCAGCGGGTGGTCGTCGTGCAGACGCCGACGCGGACGCTGGTCGTCGCGCGGACGCCAAAGGCCGGCTAGGAGGGCGCGCGCTCGGTTAAGTCTCGCGGGTTGAAGGCCGTCGGGGTCGTCCGGCCACGATCGCGGCGGCCCTCAACCCGCGAGCCGACCGAGCGCGGGCTCCAGGCCGTACGTGCTGAAGGCGCGAAAGCGCGAGAAGGTGTGGTGCGCCGGGCCGTGATAGTCGGAGGAGCCGGTGCTCAGCAGGTCAAGCTCGCGGCAGCGCTCTGACAGCAGCTCGGTCTCCTCGCGGGTGTGGGTGACATAGAAGGACTCCACCCCGTCCAGCCCGGCGGCCCGGAAGCGGTCGATCGCGTCGAGAACCTCGGCCGGCTGCTTTACGTCCCAGAACGGGTGCGCCCACACAGCGACGCCGCCGGCACCGTGGATCAGCTCGATCGACTGCTCGACGGTGGGCGCCTCTCGCTCCCGGAATGCCGGCTTGCCCTCGATCAGGTAAGCCACGAGGAAGGCCGTGGGATCCAGCAGGCCCTCGTCCTCGAGTCGCCGGTGGTTGGCGGGCTGGCTGACCACCGCCTGGGCCAGGTGGGGGCGGCCGATCGACTTGCCCTGCTTGGCCCGGTCGGCCAGCGCCGCCTCGTCGAGATCGAATCCGAGCTCTCGGAGCGCGTCGGCCATGGCGTCGGCGCGTCGCTCACGATTGGTCCGAGACCGCTCCAGGGTCCGCACCAGCACCGGCTCCTGGGGATCGATCAGGTAGCCCAGGACGTGGACATCCTGCTGGCCATCGAAGATCGAAGTGATCTCGGTCGCGGTGACCAGGCCGATCCCGGCTGCGGAGGCCGCCTGGGCAGCTTCCGGGACACCGGCCGCGGTGTCGTGGTCGCTCAGCGCCAGCAGCTCGACGCCGGCCGCCGCTGCCGCCTCAACGACCTGGGCGGGGGTCAGCGAGCCGTCGGAGTGGACCGAGTGGCTCTGAAGATCGAACTTGGGCGCCTCCACGGATCGCGAGGCTAGATGATCTCCTGGCGGCGCGCCGGCTGCCCGCCGGTCGGCCTCGCTCAACGTCCCCGGCCCGGTCCGCGGTTTCAGCCCCGGCTCGGGGCGCCGACCGGTGTCCCGGGCCGTGAGCGGCCCGCCAGCGCCATCCGTTGCAGCGCGACCAGGCCGCCGAGCGCGACCAGCAGCACCGTGATCGCGCCGAGGCCGAGCCCGGCTCGCGGTCCCACCACCGCCATCGTCCAGCCGACGACGGGACCCCCGATCGGGGTCGATCCCTGGAAGGCCACGAACCACAGCGACATCACCCGGCCGCGCATCTCGGGGGCCGAGTTGAGCTGCAGCGTCGAGTTGCCCGTCGACATGAAGGAGATGCTGGCGGCGCCGGCCAGGGCCAGCGCGATCAGCTCGAAGGGCAGGTTGGGCGCCAATGTGGCCATGGCCATCGCCACGGCCAAGGCCACCGACGCCAGTACCAACGGCCGCAGCCCGGTCTTGCCCCGGGCGGCGACGAGCAGCCCGCCGAATACCGCACCGACGCCCATCGAGGCGGTCATGAAGCCAAATCCGGTGGCGCCCGCGTTCAGCGCCCGGTCGGCCATCACCGGCAGGGAAACCTGGAACTCATAGGTCAGGCAGCCGACTATGCCCATCATCAGAAGCGGTAACGCGAGCTCAGGGGTGGCGCGCACGTAGCGAAGCCCTTCGCGCAGCTGGCCGCCGGCCCGGGGGGTGGGCCGGCTGGGGGAGAGCGCCGTGCGGTCCATTGTGGCCAGCGAGGCGACCACGGCCACGAAGCTGGCCGCGTTGACCAAAAAGCAGACGCCGTCACCCACCGTCGTGATCAGGATTCCGGCGATGGCCGGCCCGACGGTGCGGGCGGCGTTGACGAGCACCGAGTTCAGGGTGACCGCGTTGCGCAGGTGCTCAGACCCGACCAGCTCGAGCATGAAGGACTGCCGGGCGGGGCTCTCGAATGCATTGTTGAGGCCGAGCAGCGCCGCCAGCACGCCGATCTCCCAAACCTCCACCACTCCGGTGACGGTGAGCAGTCCCAGGGCCAGCGCCTGGACGCCCATCGCGCTCTGCAGCGCGACCATCAGCTTGCGCTTGTTGGCGCGATCGGCGATCACCCCGCCGTAAGGACCCAGCAGAAGGACCGGCAACGTCTGTAGCGCCACCACCGCCCCGAGCGCGATGCTGGAGTGGGTAAGGCTGAACACCAGCCACGCCTGGGCGGTCATCTGCATCCAGGTGCCGATCAGCGAGACCGCCTGCCCGGCGTAGTAGCGACGGTAGTTGGGAACCGAAAGGGCGGCGAACGTGACGCGTCCGGCGTTGACCACTCGGGTCACGGACGCCGATCTTTCAGCTGCTCAGCGAGACCTTCCAGGGCGGGCAGGGCGCGCTCGATCATCCGCCGGTCCTCCGCGGCCAGTCCTTCCAGAGCCACGTTCAGGGCGTCGGTCCGCTCGCGACGCATCCGCTCGGCCAGCCGCTCACCCTCCGGTGTGGCGCGGACCCAGGCGGCCCGGCGGTCGCCGTCGTCGCTGGAGCGCGTCAGCAGTTGCGCCGCGACCAAGGTGGAGATCGCGCGCGAGAGCATCGTCGGGTTGAGGCTCTCGGCCTCGGCCAGCTCGGAAAGCCGCAGGGGACCGTCGCGAACCACCGTCAGCAGGAGGGTGATCTTGGTCGGCGTCAGTCCAGCCTCTGACCCGGCCGCGGTGACCCGCAGTCGCCGCGAGAGCCGGGCGATGGCGACGCGCAGCCGGGCGGCGGTTTCGATATCGAGGATGGACGCTGAACCTGGCATAAAATAGTTGCTTGCTGGCAAGCACTAGTCTAGCAGCGGGGCCCGCCAAGCCAGCTGTGAAGATGGGGCTCATGTTCGATCTCGATGCCTACCTGAGGCGGGTCGGTCTGACCGGGCGGCCCGGAGTCGCCGAGCTGCACCGGGCCCACGTGGCGGCGATCGTGTTCGAGAACCTCGACCCGCATCGCGGGATCGCGGTCTCGCTGGATGTCGCGGACCTCCAGCGCAAGCTGGTGAGCGAGCGGCGAGGTGGCTACTGCTTCGAGCACAACCTGTTGTTCAAGGCGGCCCTGGAAGCGCTCGGATACCGGGCCGAGCCGATGCTGGCGCGGGTCCGGTCCGGTGCTGAGCCGGGCCAGGTGCGGCCGCGCACGCACCTGCTGCTGCGAGTTCACGACGGAGGTGGTGTGTGGCACGCCGATGTCGGGTTCGGCTCCGGCACCCCACTGCAGCCGCTGCCGTTCGGTCCCGGCGAAGTACAGGTCCAGGCGGGATGGCGCTTCCGGGTGATCGAGGATCGGGGCGAGCAGGTCCTGCAGACCGCCAACGGCTCAGGCTGGGTCGACATGTACGCCTTCGTCCCCGAGCCCGTGCCGCTGGTCGACATCGAGACCAGCAACTGGTTCACCTCCACCCATCCCCGGTCCCCGTTCGTCACCGGGCTGATCGTCGGCTCCCAGCAGCGGGACGGGACCCGGACATCGCTCAACGACCGGGCCGGGCTGCAGCTAGTGCACGAGACGCCCGACGAGAGGACCGTGACCGAGATCTCGAGCGCTGACGTTCCGGGGCTGCTGAGCGAGCGATTCGGCCTCGCCGGCTTCGCCATCGATGGCGATGGCCGGGTGGTCAGGGCCCCGAACTGAGGGTTTGAAGCAACGCCTCCACGGCGCGAGTGGGACGGGCTATCTGGCCGGTGGCGAGCACGTCGAGCAGCGCGCCGCGCAGGACCGCCAGGACCAGGGTTCGCTGCGCCTCGGCGGCCACCGGGGAGCGCTGGCCCTGGGGTTGGGCCTCGGCCAGCAGGTCGAGCCAGTCATCGACCGTGCTGCGCGCAAAGCCGGCCCAGGGGCCATCGGGGTCGATCAGCGAGCGGGCGTAGCTCTCGACCCACACGCGCAGCAGGCTGCGGTGTTCGGGGGCGATCAGCCATCGCCAGACCGCCGCCGCGGTGCTCGCCAGGTCCCGCCGGCCGCCGTCGCGCAGGCCGGCCAGCAGCGCCAACTCGTCGGCTCGGGCTCGGCGCAGGAGCGCGCGGACGAGTCCGTCTTTGCTGCCGAACAAAAACAGCAGCACGCGGGGGCTCGATCCCACCGCGGCGGCCAGCGGGCGCAGCGAGAGATCGGCCAGGCCGTTGGCCAGAACGTACTCGTAGGCACGCTCCAGAAGCTCGGTCCGGCGGGCCGAAGTGGCGGGGACCGCAGCTGGCACAGGTGGTATTCTACTGAAACGAGTGTTTCAGTGACGAGCACCACCCACACATCCAGTCGCCGAGCGCAGGTGGAGATTCGCCCGCTCGGTCGCCCCGGCGACCTGGGCTGGGTTGTCAAAGCCCACGGAGAGGTCTATTCAGCCGAGTTCGGCTGGGACGCAACCTTCGAAGGCCTGGTGGCCCAGATCGTGGCCGAGTTCGTCCGCGGCGCCGGCGATCCGCGCCAGGCGGCCTGGATCGCCGAGCTTGACGGCGACCGCGCGGGCTGCATCTTCTGCGTCCCCGGCGACGATCCCGGGGCCGCCAAGCTGCGAATCCTGCTCGTCGACCGGCGAGCCCGCGGCTACGGGCTGGGGGCCCGGCTGGTCGATCACGCGATCGACTTCGCTCGCCAAGCCGGGTACAAGCGGATCGTGCTCTGGACCAACCATCCGCTGGTGGCAGCGCGGCAGATCTACCTCTCGCGGGGATTCAAGCTGACCGGCGAGGAGCCGCATCACAGCTTCGGAGTCGACCTGGTCGGCCAGACCTACGAGCTCACGCTCCCCGGCTGAGCCGGTTCAAACCCCCGGGAGCGTTGCCGTCAGGGGACCACGCGGTAGATCGCGCCGGCGGTGTCGTCGCTGACGTACAGCGCTCCATCGGGTCCGGCCACGGCGTCGGCGGGGCGCCCCCAGCGCGAGCCGTCTGGATTTTGGAATCCGGACATGAGCGAGATCGCCGGCCCAAGCGTGCGCCGCTTGCTCTCCCAGGGCAGCCACAGGACTGCCGGAGGCCGCGGCGGCACGCGATCCCAGGAACCGTGAACCGCCAACACGGCGCCGTTGGCCCAGCGCTGCGGGAGCTTGCTGTGGTGCAGGAAGTGGAACCCGAGCGGGGCGCTGTGGGCCGGGACGCCGCGCTGAATCCGGGGCAACCTGCCGCACCGAAGCCGGCTGTCGCCGGGGTTGACCTGGGCGTCGGCGTCGAAGCGCATGTTGGCGTATGAGGTGCGGCTGCCCGCCTGCCCGGGGTGAAGATCGGGATCGGGATTGCAGAACGGCCAACCGAGGTTCCGTCCCCGCGTCAACCTTGCCAGCTCGTCGGGGGGGTGGTCGTTGACGTAGCTCTGTACGACACTCCCGTAGGCCAGTGACGCGCTGCCGTGGGGGCGGTGAAACGGGTAGGCGATCTGGTCGCGCTGATTGACCGCGGTCCACAGGCTGCCGTCGGGGGCGAACGACAGACCATCGCCGTTGCGCACTCCGGTGGCAAAGACGCGCCCCGGTCCGCCGTCGGGCGCATAGGCCATAACCGCGGCCCGGGGCGGACGGGTGTTGGCCGGCGGGTCGGCGTTGGTGGCGCTTCCGATGTCGACGTAGATCGTGTGGTCGCGGGCGATCGCCACCTCTTTTAGGGGGTGGGCGCCGCCGGTGGGCAGGTGGCCGGCCACGACCGTCCGCGCTCCCAGCGAGTTTCCGTTCCAAACGTAACGGTCGACCTGGCCGGTCTCGGCGACGTAAAGCACCTCGTGCCCGCCGAGCCGGTCGAAGGCCAGGCCTTGGGGCAGTGACAGCCCCGACACGAGCAGGTGCATGGAGGGCGCAGCGGCGGCGTGAGCGGCCGGAACCAGCCTCCAAATCTGACCGGCCTGCGGCGCGCTGACCAGCAGATCGCCCTGCGGCGTCCAGGCTTCAAACCGCGCTCCGCCGACCCGGGCCCACACTTCGGCGCGCCACCCCCGGGGCACGGTAAGTGCGTGCCGGCTGGAGAAGGCCCCGCCGCCGTTGGCCCGCGGAACGGCGAGCGTGGTCTTTACAAAGCGGCTGCGGTGGTGGGCGGCACCGCGGCCGGGAGGCGCCGGCGAGCCAGGGCCGGTCTGATCGCGGGTGCTGGCGGCCGGCTGGTTACTGTCGACCCGGGAGCTTCGCGTCACCAGGATCGCCGCGGCCACGATACCCAGCGCCAGCAGCGCTGCGGCCCAGGGGCGCAGGCCGCCGAGGAGCCGGCGGGCGCGGCTGGGCGGTTGAGCATCGGGGGCGGGCGACACCGCAGTGAGATGTTAGGCGCGCTTAGTTGACCTGGAGCCACTCCAGCCAGGCGGCGCCGGGATGGGCGATCGCCAGCAGGTCGGCCGAGCGCCGGCCCTGGCGGTAGCCAAGCCGGCCGAGCACACCGAAGACCCCCTCGCGGCGATTGCGCTCGATCAGCCCCGGCGGCACGGGCATCCCGGCGACGGTCCGATTCGCCGACGCACCCAGGGGGACCAGCGGATCCAGCGACACCCAGTCCAGGTCCCGCTCGGACCCGACGCGGTCGACCAGCTCGCGGAACCGGACCAGGTCCGCGGCGGCGAAGAAGACATGCACGTAGCTGTCGACGAGGCAGACCAGCAGGTCGTCGGGTAGCGAGGCCAGTACGTCGGGCAGAGCGTCGCCGACGTCGCCGCGGACGGTCCGGGCCGGGTGGGCACTCGCCACTTTGACGGCGCGGTGAAATCGGGTAACCGCGCCGATCTCCTGCGGGATGCAGGCGGCCAGCCAGGAGCGTACGCCCGGGTCCTCTATGTCCAGCGGCTCGATGTCGATGCCGACTCGCTCGGCGATGCGCGGCAGCGCCGCCGCCAGGGGCGCCGCGTGGGCGCCGCGGACCTCGGTCTCCAGGACGACCTCGGACTCGGGGTCGCCGACGGTCGCGGTGCTCCCGTGCGGTCCGCGGAACACGTAGCGGTAGCGATCCAGATGGAGAGCCAGACCGGCGCCGGTGCCGATGTCGACCAGGGCCAGCTCACGTCCGTCGGCCACCGCCGAGGCCAGCGCGGGCAGAAGGTCGGCGCAGCGGCCGACCTCGTTCATCTGATAGCGGTGGCGGGCGCAGAGGTCGAGCAGCTGCTCGCGGTGGTCCAGGCAGAAGGTGCGGTATCGGTCGTGAAATCCGGGGCCGAGCGGAGGCTGCGCCTGGCCGACGGTGGGAAACCAGTCGCGCAGCCCCGGGGGCCCCGTCTCGAGGACCAGAGACGTCGCCGCGGCTCCGAACAGCAGCGGCGGCAACCGGTCGGGAGCGATCGTGGCGGCGATCCCCAGCAGCTCCGGGTCGTCACGCAGGACCGCGAACTGGGCCGCGGTCAGCGCCCACGAGTCGGGCGCCCCGGCCGGTGACCAGGCCGCGGCGATCATCGCCGCCTGGTCAGCGACAACCTGCGGATCTGTCCCGGCCATCGCACGATCATCGCATCGCGTGCAACGGGACGGTCAGTGCTATGACCGGCCGCGACGTAGGCTTCCCGCGCATGTCGTCAAAGCACCACCACCACTCCGAGGCGGCGGAGCTGTTCGGCGTCGCCACCGCCGCTTCCCCGTTTCCGGCCATCGAGGACTACGCGTTTTTGTCTGACTGCCACACCGGAGCGCTGGTGGCCCCCGACGGCGCGATCGACTGGTTGTGCCTTCCGCGCTTCGATTCTCCAAGCGTGTTCGGCGCGTTGCTTGACCGCCAGGCCGGGAGCTTCAGGATCGGGCCGTACGGGATCAGCCACCCCACGGCACGGCTCTACGAGCCGGGAACGAATGTGGTGACGACCACCTGGCGGACTCCCAGTGGCTGGCTCATCGTCCGCGACGCCCTGACCATCGGTCCCCGCGACCACGAGGACGAGATCACTCCGCACACTCGGCCGCCCACCGACGACGACGCCGATCACCTCCT
>DASXJY010000015.1:0-35424 GCA_036497115.1 Solirubrobacteraceae bacterium | reverse complement strand
CGTGATGAACCGTCGCGACCTCGTCCCGGAAGAAGCCTTCCGCCTCGACGAACTCGCGCTCAGCCGCCGCCAGTTCCCCCTCGCCCGCCAGCACGGCGCCGAGCGCCACGGCGGCATGCGCGCCGAGCCAGCTTTTGCGATTGGGGATCATCCCGATGATCGCCGCTGTTTTCTCGGCGTGGCCTCGAGCGCAGGCGAGACGGCCGCGGTCAGCGGCGATCAGGGCGAGCGTCGACCGCGCCAACGCGTAGTCGGGCACGCGGCGCGCCGCCTCGGGGTGTTCCACCGCCCGCGACGCCGCCGTCCATGCCGCGTCGAGGTCGCCGCGGAAGTAGAGGGCGCCGGCGAGACCGGCCAGCGCCGCGACGAGGACCTCATCCGCCTCGGTCTGCGCAATCACCACCGCTCGGTGACCCTCCTGCACCGCCTCGTCGACATTCTCGTCGACGGCGGTGGCGCGCGCTGTGGCCATGCTCGCCTCGGCATAGGCGCTGAAGCGTTCGGGCCGCTCCGCTCTCGCTCGGTTGGCGAGCTGCAGGAACCTGCGCCGCTCGGGTGCCAGGTGACCAGCGAGAGTCGCCGCCGACGCCGCAGCGACGGCCAGTTCGGCGTGAGCCATGAGGCACTCATCCGGCAGCGTTCGCGCCCAGCGCAGCAGCGTTACGCCATTGCCCTGCCAAATCAGTGCCAGGTGATACTCGACCAGAAGCTCGGCAACGACTTCATGGTCACCCGCCGATGCCGCGTGCTCGACGGCCTCGACGATGAGCCCGCGCGAACGCAGCCATCGCGCGGCGCGACGATGGATCTCCCGCGCGACGCCGGGTTCAGTCGACGCGAGCTTGGCAGCGGCGAACTGAGCCAGAAGCGGGTGGATGCGGACCCACTCGGGGTGCTCGAGCTGCGCCACCAGCAGATTGGAGTTCTCCAGCTCGGTGAGTATCGCCGCGGAGTCCGAGCGGTCGAGCACATCGTCGCAGAGCGCCACCGTGAACTTCTCCAGCACGGCCGCGCGAAGCAGGACGGAGCGCGTATCGGGGCCAAGCGCGTCGAGCACCTCGTGGCTGAGGTACTCGGCAAGGCAACGATGATCTCCCGTGAACTCGCCCACGGCGCGATGCGGATCGCTCACGCTTCGAAGCCACACGGTGGCGAGGTACAGCGCCGCCGGCCACCCCTCGGTGCGCTGGAGCAGCACCTCGATGTCGCCGTCCTCCAGCCGGAGCCCTCCACGGTGAACGAGCAGCTCGCGCGCTTCTGCTGACGTGAACGACAGCTCGCTACTGCGCACCTCGACCAGGCCACCCAGGGCGCGTAGCCGCCCGAGCTCGAGCGCCGGGTCGACCCGCGTGATGATGATCAAGCGCGCGTTCGCCGGCAGACGCCTGATGGCGTAGTCGATCGAGGCAAGGCAACGGCCATCGGTGACGGTGTGAGCGTCGTCGACCACGATCGCCAGCTGGCGCCCAAAGTCAGCGACCCCGTTCATCAGCTCGTCGACGGCGGTCTCGATCGGCATCCCGGGCACGCGAAGCCGCTCCAAGGCGCGACACCCGACGCCGTCACAGGCACGATCCACGGCGGTTGCCACATAGGTCCACAGCCGAGCGGGGTCTTTGTCGCTGGCGTCGAGGGTGATCCAGGCCAGCGCCGCCTCGCTGCTTGCCCACCAAGCCCGGACTCCAGTTGTCTTTCCGTACCCGGGCGGGGCCGCCACAAGCGTTAGCGCCGCGTCCCACCCCGCCTCGAGTGTGTCGACGATGCGCGGTCGCCGCACCATGCCGTCCCGTGACCGCGGGGCGGCGAGCTTCGCCTCGGCCAGCGCCACCACCGCGTCGGCTGGGCGGAAGTCAGTCGCCCCCGTAGGCTCTCCTGCCTTGCGCGACACCTACCAACCTCCGTCCCCGGGCTGGGATTGCAAGCTCGCAGTCTACCGACCGCGGACTGAGTCATGGGTCGGGCCAAACGAACCGACTGGGACAGACCTCGGTCCGAGCCGATCGCCCATCCCGGATGGCGACAGCTACGGCCACGCAACCGGCGTTTGAGGTCGTTGGCCGATGGTAGCGTTGTTTTCACAGACCGCTGGGGTGATGTGCGCAACCGGGAGTCGGAGAAGATGCTCTGTGGGGTGCAGGGACCGACGCTATGAATAGCCAGAGCGGCCGCGCGAGGGCTCGGTCGGGTGATGGCGCCGGCCCAGCCCCCCTTGCCGAGGCGAAGCTGGCTGCGCCACGGCAGCATCTCAACCTGGTAACGCGGCCGCGGATCACCCAGGCGCTGGACGCGTCAGGCAGTGCGGCGCTGACGCTGGTGGCCGCGCCCGCCGGCTACGGCAAGTCGACCGCGGTTCGCGAGTGGCTCACCAGCCGGGAGTCGGCATTCGCCTGGGTGACCCTCGACGCCGGCGACAACGATCTTGTGCGGTTATGGACGTACGTCGCAACCGCCGTGGACCGGGTGCGCGAGGGGCTGGGGCGAAGAGCCCTGAAGCGGCTCGGCGTCGCCAGTTTCCCGATCGACGTTGTAGTCGACGAGCTCTGCAAAGGGATGGCAGCCTTCGGCGAAGAGTTCGTACTGGTGCTCGATGATCTCCAGAGCGTGACTGACACCGAATGTCTCGCGTCGATTGATGACCTATTGGAGCGCCGGCCCGCGACGGCGCGCGTGATCGCGATCAGTCGAAGCGAACCCGAACTCGAGCTCGGGCGGCTACGGGCACGGAGCGCTCTCGGCGAGCTGCGCGCGGCAGAGCTTGCCTTCACGTCGTCCGAAACCCGGGAGCTCCTCGACAGCCGCGCGGGAGTCGAGTTGTCTGACTGGCAAATCGAGCTGTTACGCGAACGCACTGAGGGCTGGCCGGCGGCGCTCTTCCTGGCCGCCCTCTGGCTACATGGTGTAGATGATCCTCATCGAGCCGTGAGCGAGTTTGGTGGAGATCACCGGTTCGTAGTTGACTATCTGAGCCGGGAGGCGCTGGGTGTACTCGATGCCGAAACCCGCGCGTTTCTCCTCCAGATCGCGGTGCTGGGTCGGTTCACGGCGCAGTTGTGCGACGAGGTGCTCGGGCGCTCGGATTCTGCCCGCACCCTCGCGGAGCTCGAGCGCTCCAACCTATTCGTCACACGCCTTGGGCACGGCGGCTGGTGGCGTATCCACTCCTTGTTCGCGGAGTTCGCGGGATTCGAGCTCGCCTCCACCAAGCCGAGCGCTGCGGCTGAGCTCCATCGGCGCGCGGCAGACTGGTTCCGGTCCCGGGGAATGGCGCCGGAAACGATCGAGCACGCTGCCGCGGCCGGCGATCACGACCTCGTCGCTCAGATCCTGATCGAGGATCACCTGGCGCTGATCAGAAGCGGGAGAGCGCGGACGCTACTGCGGTGGGTGCGAACCCTCCCGGCCGAGCAGCTCGTCGATCGCCCGGAGCTCGCGGTCGTCGCGGCCACAGCCGCCGCAACGATCGGTCACACGACCATCGAGCAGCGCCGATTTCTTGCGCTGGCGGACCGGGCCCAAGCCGAGCGGCCCGAAAGCGTCACGCCATATGTCCGGGCGGTGGCCGGGATGGTCCGCGCGGTCACGGTCGATAACGACGTGAGCCAGGCGATCGCCGCCGGTCTCGACGCGGCCGAAGCGGCGGAGGCGAGTGCCGACGAGGTCCTCGTGGCAGCCTTGGCCGGTTATGCCCGCGCCCTGTACCTTGGGGGCAAGCTCGACGAGGCCTGGGTGGCGGCATCGCGTGCTGTGGGACATCCGGATGTCGAGCGACGTCCGCCCGGACACGCCGTCGCCCGCTCCACGCTTGCGCTCATCGCCGCCGATCGTGGCTGGCTCGGCTGCGCCCGAAGGCACGCGGAAAGAGCCAAGGCGCTCGTCGGCGGGGTTGGAAGCAGCCGAACCTGGCTCGGGGCGAACGCATCCGCCGCGCTCGGCACCGTTCTCGCTGGCGAGGGCGACCTCACCGGGGCCGAGCGCGAGCTCTCCTACGCCGAGCACTTCTTCCGGGACGAGGTCGCGACTGTCCATCACGCCTGGCTGCTCGTCCGGCTCGCGCGGATCCGCGTCCGGCGCGGACGTCTTGATGAGGCAGCGGAGACGCTTCACTTTGCTGATCAGGAGATCAGCGAGTTCGCCAATAGCGGGCAGGTTGCCCCGCTGGCGGGAGAAGTGCAGCGAGAGCTCGAGGACGCGATCTCACGCGCCAGCCACGGCGACGTCGTCGAGCTGCCCAGCGCGGCCGAGCTCCGGGTGCTGAGGTCACTGACCTCTGAGCTGTCAACTCGTGAGATCGCCGATCAGCTCTTTCTCTCGCCCAACACGGTCCGGTCCCACATACGCGCGCTCTACCGCAAGCTCGGCGTAAATTCGCGTGAAGGCGCTGTCGCTCGCGCCGAAGCGCTGGATCTGCTCGAGCAAGCGTAATCACCTATGTGATCGTGGCCGCCACGGAGCGGCGGGCGGCTAGCGGCGCAATCCTGACTAGATGGCAACTCGCCGATACCAACTCACGGTCGCGGGAGAGCTCAGTGACAGTGCCGGTCACGCCTTCGAAGGCATGTCCCTGACGCGCGAGAAGGGAAACACTCTGCTCGTGGGACGAGTGCGCGACCAGGCGCAACTCCAGGGTCTGTTGCAGCGCGTCTCCGATCTCGGACTCACACTGCTAAGCGCGACCTCGCTCGATGAGAGTCGGGAGCGAGGGAGTAACGCAAGCCTGTAGGCGGGACTCGGGTCCAGGCCCGGGTTTGTGACCGGGCGAGGGTCCGCCGATGGATGTCGACCGTCGCTCCGATTGCGCTACCGGCGGTTGGAGATGACCGCAGTCGCGAGCACCAGTGAGAGCGCGACGAGCGAGCCGAAAGCAACCAGCCAGCTGAATCCGGCGGTGTTGCGGACGTGAATCACCAGGGCGATGAATCCGATCGGAATGACCACGGATGCAAACAGGGCGACCCCCCGGAGGATCGCGCGTTTGTCATGGCCTCGGTCTCGGCGTCGGTCTGCCAGAGCGACCGCGGCGTTAACGGTCGCTTCCTCGCCCCCATAGAAGACGAGGGCTCGGCGCCCGAGCTGGCGCGTATGCGTCTCACAGCCCCAGGCCATGGCGATCATGAACGTGACCGGGAGCACCCAGGTTGTCGCCCAGATCGCTGTACCCAGCGCGACGCTGAGGACCGCTCTGACGCGAGCCCATACTCCCGTCTGCGGCTGCGCTGCTGACGGGGCCATGAAACCGCCGAAGACCAGCAGTACGTAGACGCTGTGAACCCAGGTCCGCAGCGATCGCCGCTCCGTCGGCCGCGCCGGTCTCCCGGTCTCCCGAACCACGGCCAGGGCCGCCTGCGCGGTCTCGACGTTAGGGTGCACGCCGCGTAGCGCCAGCATCTCGGCCCCGGTTTGGAGCTGTCGCGGATCGCGGTCATACAGCGCGGCGGTGCGGAGCATCATCCGCGTCTCCTGCCACAGGTAGGTGAGATAGCCCGGCGCCAGGGCGAGCAAGAACGGGGTGCCGGCGATCGCGCCGTCGATCCGCGCGATCTGCGCCGACTGGGTGCGCAGCTCCTCGGCCAGTTGGGCGCGCGGGGTGTCCGGGCGGGCGCTGCGGGTGGCCTGAGCCCACTCGCTCGAGCTCTGCCCGAGCCGGTCAGCCGCGTACAGCGTGAGTCGCTCGGCCACGTGCTCGGGATCGCGACGGACGATGCGCACAAGCTCGCGCGAGCCCGAGAACACGCGTCCTATGCGACCTTTCGGACGCTGCGGCTCGCCAAGGTTCGGCGCCGCCGCGCCGGTCTCGTCAGCCATCGGATGGCCTCGACGGGGCTGGAGGACCGAGCGCCGCTTCGATTCTCACCAGCCGATCGCTGACCTCCTCGAGGCGCTTGGTCAACTCCCCTTCGCTGTCGACGAACCGCCGGCGGCTGGTCTCGATCAGCGATGCGGTTACCGACGCTGTGATCACGGCCAGAAAGCCGATTCCGGTGAGCATCACCACCGCCCCGATGAATCGGCCGTCGCTCTGCCTGGGGGTGACGTCCCCGTATCCGACTGTGGTGACCGTCTGCAGCGCGAACCAGAGCCCCCTGCCGATCGTCGGGAACTCCTGACGGTCGACGATCCGCTCCAGGATCCCTCCCGCAACGGTGATGAGGATCGTGACCGCGGCGATGATCGCCGCGGCCCGGCGCGCGGTCAGCGACTCGCGGAGCAGCAGCCGGGCGGTCAGCGGCACCTTTGCTTCCCCGGTACTCGCTTCGCGCTGTGCGCCCTGAGAATGAGGAACCTTCATGTGAAACTTGCCCCCTTTCTTCGAGGAATGAGCCACTCGCTCACCCGATCGGGTTTCAGCGACTATGGGTTGGCCGCTGGGGACCCGCGCTCGATCGTGGTGTCCAGTCGACTCCGGTTTGTTGGCGGAAGGCTGTGAGAGCCGCTTCGATCGTGGGGAAGAAGTGGGCGGGGTTCAAGGGGCCGATCAGCTCGTAACGTTCGAGCTTGGCCCGGACGGGATCCTTGAGCTCGGCGAACACCAGCGAAGTGCCGGCGGCGTTGAGCTCGTGGTCGAGCTCGGCGAGCATGTCGGCCGCTGTGGTGTCGACGTCGGTGATTGGCTCGGCGGCGATGACGATCCAGCGGGGCCGGGATTTAGCCGCGGCCAGGCGGCGGATCTGTCCGCGGAACGTCCGGGCGTTGGCGAAGAACAGGGGAGCGTCGAAGCGAAAGATCACCAGGCCGGGCAGTTGCTCGGCGTCCGGGTAGACCTGGCGGTCATGGTGGCCGGCCATCCCGGGGACGCGACCGAGCGTGGTCTGATACGGCCACCAGGCTCGCCGGAAGACGTTGAGGATCGAGAGCGCCACGGCGACGGCGATCCCGGCGAGGACACCGAGCAGGGCGACGCCGAGGAATGCGGTGATCGAGAGCAGGAACTCGACCCGGCGCTGATGCCACAGCCGGATGGTTCCGGCGACGTCGGCCAGGGACAGAGACGCAGCGATCACGACGGCTGCGAGCGTGGGCTGGGGAAGGCTGTGCAGCAGCCCGGGCACGAGCACTAGCATCAACACGATCGCCGCGGCACCGACGAGCCCGGTGACCTGGGTCTTAGCGCCGGACTGCTCGGCAACGGCAGTGCGCGATCCGCTCGTGCTCACAGGGAAGCCTTGAACGAACCCGGCGGCCACGTTGGCGGCGCCGATTCCGATCATCTCACCGCTGCCGTCGACCTCTTGGCCGGAGCGCGCGGCAAATGCGGAAGCGGTGGAAATCGTGTCGGTGAGGGCAACGAGCGCGATCCCCAGAGCTCCGGCGAACAGCAGCGGCAAGTCGGATACGGGACTTGGCAGCGTGAGCGGCGGGAGCCCCTTGGGGAGCGTTCCCACGAGCGAGACGTCGTGGCTGCCGAGATCGAGCGCCGCGGACGCCGCGATCGCCACCACGACCGCTACCAGCACGCCGGGGATCCGTGGCCGCCAGCGCCCCAGGGCAAGGATCAACGCCAGGCTGATCACTCCGATCACCGTGGCCGCAGGCACCGCCTTGCCGGACGCGAGCCCGTGTATGAACCCGTGCGCCTCGTCGATGAGCCCGTTGGCATTGACCGAGAATCCGAACAGCTTGGGCAACTGCCCGATCAGGATCGTCAGCGCCAGGCCGTTTATGTAACCGATCTGGGTCGGTTTGGAGAGCAGGTCGGCGACGAACCCGAGCCTGGCGACCCCGGCGGCGATCATGATCGCCCCCACGAGTAGGGCCAGCATCGAAGCCAGCGCGACCGCATGCTCTGGGTTGCCGTCGGTGCCGACGATCGGCAGGATCGTCGCCGCGATCATCGGCCCCAGTGAGGAGTCGGGCCCGAGCACGAGGATCCGGGAGGGGCCAAACACGGCATAGCCGATCAGGCACGCGATAGTCGTGTAGAGCCCGGTGATCACCGGTAGCCCAGCGAGCTCCGCATACGCCATCCCCTGCGGAACCAGCAGCGTGCTGAGCACCAGGCCAGCGATCACGTCGCGGCGAAGCCACCGGCCGCGGTAGGTCGCTAGGAGTCGCGCGCCCGCAAGCCCCGGCTCGGTCATCGCCAGCGGTCCGAGTGGGTCAACCGGCGACGGATACCGGTGCGCCGCTCACCGGCGCCCCGCTTGGCGCCTGCGCTTCAAGGCTCTGCCTGACCTCGAGCAGAGCCTCGCTCTGCGCCTTGCTGACGGTCGGGAAGCGGGGGTCGATCTCCATCAGAGTGTGAACCAGCACCGCCGCGGCACCGAGCCGCGCGAACCATTTTCGGTCCGCTGGAATCACGTACCACGGCGCCCAGTCGGTGCTCGTATGCGAAAGCATCTCGGAGAACGCCTTCTGATAGTCGTCCCAGTGCTCGCGCTCTCGCACGTCGGCGGCGGAGAACTTCCAGTTGTGATCGGGCAGATCCAGCCGCCGCAAGAAACGGGAACGCTGCTCCTCCTTTGACAGGTTGAGGAACAGCTTCACGAGGCGGAAACCGTTGTCGGTCAGATAGCGCTCCCAGTCGTTGATCTCGCGGTAGCGGCGCTTCCAGACACTGCCGGTCTTTGATGCCTTGGGCAGGTTCTGGCGATCGAGGTTCTCCGGATGGACACGTACCACGAGCACCTCCTCGTAGTGAGAGCGGTTGAAGATCCCGATCTCCCCGCGGGCCGGGAGGCGGCACGCGTAGCGCCACAGAAAATCGTGGTCGAGCTCCTCGGCCGATGGCACCTTGAAGCTGTGCACGGCGACGCCCTGCGGGTTCACTCCGCTCATCACGTGGCGAAGCGTTCCGTCCTTGCCCCCGGCATCGAGCGCCTGCAAAACGACCAACACTCCGTAGGTGTCCTGGGCGGCGAGCCGGGCCTGATACTCGCACAGCATCTCCACGCCCTCCGCGAGCAGCTTGACGCCGTCCTTCTTCTTTTTCACACCCGCCTTGAACGCCGGATCGAAGTGCCTGCCGAGAGTGACCTTCGAGCCGGACCTGACGCGAAACGGATCGATGAACTCCGCCAGCCGCTTCTGCCGCTTGTCAGCCACGGTCCGCTCTATCCGAATCGCACAACGTGTCGGGGTTGGCGATCGGCCGCGCGCTGGACGTGGCTGAGCTCACGGGTCACGGAGCGAGGCTACGTCGACCGTGATCAGACCAACCTCCGGGAGCGCCTATTCACCTGGGTGAACGTGAATTGCCTCATGGCGCCGAGGGCGTTGGCGCAGTTGGCTCGACGGTCGCCCCCGGCGGGTGGGCGGGGTTGGCTGGAAGGAGCGCCGCGGCCACGAGACCGATGAGGGCGAGGACGGCGAGGAAGATCATCGCGAGGACGTAGGACTTGTTTCCGGAGGCGAGATCGGAGACGAGGATCGTGCCGGCTATCGCTGTGCCCAGCGAGGAGCCGAGGTTCGAGATGCTGCGCGACAGGCCCGAGATCTCGCCCTGTTTGTGCTCCGGGAAGCTGGACTGCACGATGTTGACCGACGGTGTCAGCATGACCCCGAGGCCGAGGCCGATCAGTAGCAGCCCGGGTGCGAACGCCAAGATGTGGGAGGAGGCCTTGACCAGGCCGAGCAGGAGCCCCACCCCGACGACCGTCACGACGAAGCCGGCGCGGATCAGGGTTCTCTGCTCGTACTTCTTGGCCAGGCGCGCGGCGGCCATCGAGGAGAGCAGGATGCCGGCCGTGGCCGCCGTGAAAATCACCCCGGTCTTGATCGCGTTGAACCCGCGTTCGGTTTGTAGGAACACCGAGACCGTGAACGTGATCCCCATCAGCAGCAGCCACTGGATGTTCTGAGTGATGAGCCCAAGGTTGGAGGTCCGATTGCGGAACAGGCTGGTGGACAGCAACGGCTCTCGGCCCGCTCGCTCGTTGCTGCGGATGTGGAGGAAGAACCAGAGCAGCAGGACCACTCCGACGGCCAGGAAGACGACGAGCAGCGTGTTGTTGGTGCCGGCTTGGAGGATCCCGAAGACCAGGAAGAACATCCCGGCCGCGGATAGGACGGCTCCGACCGTGTCGAACGGGCGAGTTGGGTCCGGTGCCACGGGGTCGACGATCCGGCGGCTGAGCAAGATGATCGTTGCCACGACCGCCGCTTGGATCAGGAACGACAGCCGCCAGCTGACCGTGGTCGTGATCAGCCCCCCGATCAGCGGCCCCGCCGCCGCTCCGATTCCGCCCATGCCGCTGATCACGCCAAAAGCGCGGGCGCGCGATGGCAAATCGCTGAAGGCCATTGTCGCCAGGATGTAGACCGGTGGGATCATCAGGGCCGAGCCAACGCCCTCGAACCCCGAGTAGCCCAGGATCAGGACCCCGAGGCCGGGGGCGAGTGCGGCGATCACGGCCCCGGTCCCGTACACGCTGAGACCGCCGATCAGGCAGCGCTTTCGGCCCCACCGGTCGGTCAGCTTGCTGCCCGGGATCATCAGCGCCGCCATGCAGAGCAAAAACAGTGTGATCGCGGTTTGCACACCATGGATGGTCGTGTCCAGGTCCTTGCTGATGTTGGTGATCGCCACGTTCATGTTCGACCCAGCGAAGCTGGCGATGAACTGGGTCAGCGCAAGAGGAATCAGCAGTGTCCGGGGCGAGACGCCAGCGCGGTCGGCGCTCGCCGCCTGACTCGTCGCTTGCCGGACCTCGGCCACCCGTCAGCTCCGCCGTCTCGGTCGGGCGCCCGACGGCTCGGCGTCGGTCTCGGCGGTGCAGCAGCGAGAGATGAAACCGTCGCGACCAAGCTCCAGTGAGATCGCGTCGATCGTTCCCGCCATCCGCTCGTCGTCCCCGGGTAGGAAACCCACCAGCGCGGGCTCATTCATGCGGTGAGGCTACGGGGGCCGCCGCCGCCAAACGGTTGTCCCGGCGATTTCACCCAGGTGAACGCCAAACGCGGGAAGGTGCAAGCCAGTCAGGCCCCCTGGGTTGGGGCGCTGGTGGCGAACGAGCGGCGCGCGCGATGGTGCTCGGCGGGGCCGCTCTCCATCGCCGGTCTGTTGTCGGGCGCGTGGGCTTCGTACCAGCGCGCGTAACGATGGGCCAGCGGCGCGGCGGATAGTCCATGCAGCAAGGCTGAGAGCCCCACCGTCACATAGGTGGCGACGAGAATGGTCGGGGTTTGCGGCAGGTCGGATCGCTGGACGACGATCAGCGCGAACACGATCGATGCCAGACCCCGCGGTCCGAACCAGCCCAGAAACGCCACGGTGCGCCAGCGAGCGCCGGTTCCCAGCATCGCGATCGCCACGGGCAGCATCCGGACGACCGTCAAGCTGATAACCGCATAGAGCATCACACGCCAGCTGAGCTGTGAGAGCGCGGGCCCGAGGAGCACCGCGCCAAAGATCAGAAACGTGACCCCATTCAACAGCTCGCCGACCTCCTCGGCGAGGCGAGTGATCCGAGCCGGATCGCCCTGTTCCAGCGCCCCGAACAAGGCTCCCGCGACGAATGCGGCGATGAATCCCGAGCCGCCCAGGGCCGCGGCGCTGCCGTACGCCAGCGCGGCCCCGGTAACCGGGATCACCTGTAACCACGAGTCCGCGATGAGATCTCGGCGGCCGGCGAACACCACGACCGCCGCCGTAAGCGCCCCCGCTCCGACGCCGCCGAGAAGCCCGTAGCCGATTTCCTCCAACACGATCGTGACCGCATGGTGTCCATTGGCAACGTGCGACTCGACGTCGGCCGCGGCGAGCACGATGAACAACAGCGGCACGCAGATCCCGTCGTTGAGCCCACTCTCCACGTTGAGGCCTTGCCTGATGCGCGCTGGCAGACGAGGTTCGGTCACGACTACCTGCCCCAAAGCCGCGTCGGTAGGGGCGAGCACCACCCCCAGCACCAGGACCTCACCAACCGTCATGCTGTCAAACAGGGTGGCGGCGAGAGCGCCTAAGCCGATCGTCAGCGGCAGGCCAATCCCCAGCAGGCGCACCGGTATCCCGGCTTGGCGGCGCAGCGCCCCCAGTTTGATGCGGGAGGCATCGCAGAAGAGCACCAGCGCGAGCGTCGCCTCGGCGAGCACGCGGACCGGCTCACCGTAGGAGGAAGGCTCGACCTCCCCAAGGACCTTCGGACCAAGGAGGACGCCGATCGCAACCAGCACCATCGCTGGCGTGAGGATCGTTCCCGACAGACGGCGCGACACGGCCGCCACGGCGAGGATCGCCAGCGCAACGAAGACGAGTGCCCACTCCGTCACGGCAGCGATCTTGGCACTAGCAATCGGCGCAACGAGCCACCGCCGGGCGTTCACCTGGGTGAATCCGTTCGGCACAGCGTGAGACCGCGAGACGGCGAGCGTAAGATGTCGCCGTCACGGTGACCGATCAGCCGCCAACAGCTGCCTACGGGGCGGATATGGTGTGGCGGCCCCAGTCGCCGCGCTTTCGGTCGTTCAACCTGTTGGTTTCGTGGATCGTCGCGGCCGTTGCCGTCCTCTTGGCGGCAGCGATCGTGCCCGGTCTCACAGTGGGGAACTTCGGCGAGGCGACCATCGATGCCGCCATCATCGCGGCGCTGAACGCGATCCTGCCCCCGGCGGTGGCGGCCCTGCGGCTGCCGTTCACGCTGGCGCTCGGGTTCGTGCTCGTGCTCGTGCTCGACGCGTTGATCCTGGTGCTCGCGTCGCATATCGACAGCACCTCGATCAAGGTCGACTCGTTCGGCTGGGCCCTGCTGGCGTCGCTGGCGATCGCCGCAGTCAGCGTGGTGCTCGAAGTCATCCTCGGGGTCAACGACGACGACACCTACACGCTGCGGGTGATCCGACGGATCGTGCGTCGGCGAGCACCCGTGACCACAGAGGTGCCGGGAATCGTCTTTCTCGAGATCGACGGGCTGGCGTTACCGGTGCTACAGCGGGCCATGCGCGATGGCAACGCCCCGGAGCTGTCTCGGTGGGTGGAAGAGGGGACACATCGGCTGTTCGAATGGGAGACGGACTTCTCCTCGCAGACCGGCGCGAGCCAAGCTGGAATATTGCTCGGCTCCAACCGGGACATCCCGGCGTTTCGTTGGGTCGAGAAGGAGACGGGCACCGTCTTGACCTGCTCGGCCCCTGCCGACTGCGCCGAGATCGAGCAACGCCATGCGAGCGGCCAGGGTTTGCTCATCGACGGCGGCGCGAGCCGCGGCAACCTGCTCTCGGGGGAGGCCGACGAAGTCATCCTCACCGTCAGTCGCATGAGCGCGGAGAAGCAAGCCAACCCGGGGTATAGAACCTTCCTGGCCAACGGGACCAACGTCACCCGCGCGTTGGTCCTGTTCGGGTGGGAGGTGATCATCGAGCTGGTCGATGCGGCGCGCCAGCGCCGACGCAACGTGCGCCCGCGTGGGGAACGCGGTGGCCGCTACCCGCTGATCCGGGCCGCGGTGTGCGTGGTGATTCGCGACCTGATCGTCTTCGGCGTCCTCACGGACATGATGCGTGGAGCGCCGGCTGTCTACGCGACGTTTTCCAGCTACGACGAGGTCGCCCACCACTCCGGCCTCGAGCGGCCGGACACTCTAGGCGCGCTGCGCAAGCTCGACCAGCAGCTCGGGCGGATCGCTCGCGCCCGTCGCTTTGCACCACGACCGTACGAGCTGGTGGTCCTGTCTGATCACGGTCAGACCCAGGGCGCGACATTCAAGCAGCGCAACGGCTACACGCTGGGGGATCTCGTCGAACGGTCGATCGAGGCGGGGACGGTATCCCATCTCGGCGGCCCGGACGAGAGCGACGCTGCGGCGGCGCACGCATGGGGGGAGGCGACGGGCCGGGTCCAGGAGCGACCCGTGGCCCAGCGCGATGGCGGCGATCGGCGGGCCCCCGATCAGGCAGGCCCTAATGTGATCGTGCTCGGTTCGGGCAACCTCGGCCTCGTCTATCTGATGGAAGAAGGTCGCCGCCTCACCGCCGAGGAGATCGATGGGCGCCACCCTCGGCTGTTGTCGGCTCTGCGCCAACATCCTCACGTCGGGTTCCTGCTCGTTCACTCAGAAGAGCACGGGGCTGTCGCGCTCGGCGCACGGGGAGCTCATTACTTGAGCGACGGCCAGGTGGTCGGGGAGGACCCGCTGGCGCCGTTCTCGCCGAACGCGGCGCAACATCTCCTGCGGACGGACGGATTCGGAAACGTCGCCGACATCATGGTCAATAGCTTCTACGACCGCGAGCTGGACCAAGCCTGCGCTTTTGAGGAGTTGATCTCATTTCACGGTGGCATGGGTGGTGCCCAAACGCGTCCCTTCGTCCTGTCGCCCGTGACCTTCCCGCTGCCTCCCGAGCCGATCGTCGGCGCCGCCGGGATTCACGATCTGCTGTCCACCTGGCGCCGCATGCTCCAGCACGGCGAGGCGCCGACGCCGGGTCTCGCGGCCGAGGCGGCGCGCTCGAGGCGCTAGAGACAGATGGCTTGCGAAATGACCTGGCTGGGGCATGCCACGGTCCTGCTTGACATCGACGGGACACGTTTGCTGACCGATCCCGTGCTGGGAGACCGAATCGGGCCGCTGGTGCGGGTCGCAGCCTCGGTCCGCTTCGGCACCTCTGACGCGCTCGACGGAGTGCTCATCTCGCACCTGCACGCGGATCATGCGGACGTGAGGTCGCTGCGCCGGCTCGCTCGATCACTCCCGGTCCTGGCTCCCCGCGGTGCGGGGCCCTGGCTCACGCGCCTCGGCCTGCGAGAGGTCCATGAGCTGTCGGCCGGCGACGAGGTGGTAGTGGGCTCGCTGAGGGTTCGCGCGACGCCGGCGGAACACGGTAACGGCAGGCGTCCCATGGGGCCGAAGGCAGATCCGATCGGCTTCGTCGTGGGCGGTTCTCGCCGCGTCTACTTCGCCGGCGATACCGACCTGTTTGCGGCGATGGCCGAGCTCAAGGGGTTAGTCGATGTGGCGCTCCTGCCAATCTGGGGCTGGGGCCGATCGCTTGGCCCCGGTCACCTTGACCCCACTCGCGCCGCCGAGGCCGCGGCGCTGATAGCGCCGACTTCGGTCGTGCCGATTCACTGGGGTACGTTCGCGCTCCCCAAGCCTCTGCGTCCCGCCAGCGACGGCTGGCTGCCCGCGCGCCAATTCGCCGCCGCTGTCCGGCAGCGCGCTCCGGGTGTCGAGGTTCGTATCGTGGCGCCAACCGAGACGGTGGAGCTTTGACGGCCTGGCGATAGCCCCCATCCGCGCCTGACACCGAGCTGGCCGGGAAGCCGGGAGATCGCCCGGTGTGGTCCCACGAGGATTCGTCGCGGAGGCGACGTTCATGCGGAGCTGAACTCGGAGCTGCAGGAGTCCGGCGAGCTGGTCGAGACCCGTGGGCTGAGCGCTCCGGTCCATGCACGCAGAGTCAAGCTGCGCCAGGGTGCGCCGATGGTGACCGACGGACCGTATGCCGAGTCCCAGGAGGTGCTGGCCCGCGAGCCGGCAGTGGCCGTCCGCGGGGATACCGGAAAGCCCGCGGGATGGCTGATCACCGTCGCCGGGCGCCGGGTGGTCGATCTGCTGCGAAGCGAGCAAGCGCCCGAGCTGGGGTGGCGGATGATCGGCAGCGCCCGAGTACGCAGACGATCAGCCTGTCACCATGCGTAGCGCCTCGCATGAGAACGACTCCGAGATCGTCAGTGAGCGCCTGACGCCATGCCGATGCCCAAGCGGTCAAGCGTCGATGACTTCTTCGCGCAGCTGACCGACGTCCAGCGGCCGCACCTCGAGGCGCTCAGGGAGCTGAGCCTTGATGCCGACCCGGAGGCGCGGGAGGAGCTGAAGTGGAATCTGCCGGCGTACGTCCGCGGCGAGAAGACGAGCTTGTGGATGCTTCAGAACTTCAAGCACCACTGCTCGCTGCGCTTCCCGCCACCGTTCTTCGCCAGCCAGCAGGCCGCCGTGGAGGCCGTCGGTTACGAGGCCGGTGCGGGCTTCATCAAGCTCCCCTACGACCGTGAGCTGCCGACCGAGCTCCTGAAGTCGCTGATGCAGGCACGGGTCCAGGAGTACGAAACGACCGGCGCCGGCTGGAACGACCGCTGACGCTTTCCGGGATCTACAGGCCCCACGCGAGGGGCTGACGACCAGGGAAGCCCAGGCAGCAGGCGCAACCCGAGCGTTGCGTGCTGGTTTTGGTACATCAGACGGCGAAAATCCGCACGCAACCGGGGAGTTGCAAGCGAATTGCCCCGCGAGTGGCCGCTGTGCGAATCGCCCGGCATCTCGGATCCTCGCGGCTAGGCTCCTGTTGTGCCTAAGGGACGGCTGGAGGCGTTCAGCGATGGCGTGATCGCGATCCTGATCACGATCATGGTGCTTGAGTTGCACACCCCGGCGGGCACGTCCTGGCATGCGTTAGGGCATGAGCTGCCGGTGCTCCTCGCCTACGCGCTCAGCTTCGTGTATCTCGGGATCTACTGGAACAACCACCACCACATGCTGGCCGCGGTCTCCCGAGTGACCGGCGCAGCGATGTGGGCCAACCTGCACCTGCTCTTCTGGCTGTCTCTGATTCCGTTCAGCACGGCGTGGATGAGCGAGCACCGATTCCCGCCGATCCCGACCGCCGTCTACGGCATCGTTCTGCTCAGCGCCGCGATCGCGTACTACATCCTTCAGATGATGCTGCTCCGCGCCGAGGGCGAACGCTCCGTGCTTCGCACCGCCCTCGGTTCGGACGTAAAGGGCAAGATCTCGCCGCTCCTCTACTGCCTCGGGATCGGTCTGGCGTTTGCCGATCGCTGGTTGGCCCTCGCCGTGTACATCGGCGTGGCGCTGATGTGGCTGGTCCCCGACCGTCGCGTCGAACGCCACGTGAGCACTGCTCCGGCGAAGCCCGGGGATTAGCCGCAGCTTGTCTACCGGGGCCTCCGGGGGCGCTAGGCGCAGTGTCCAAGGTCACCGTCACGCCGATCGAAGAGAAGGAGTGTTCGGGAGCCCTGTCCCCCCTGGTGGCGCCCGTTCGTCTCCGGGATGATCAACGATCCCTCAAAGGAGGCGAGTATGAAGTACGCAATGCTGATCTACCCCAAGCCCGGCAGCCACGAGGCGCTCGGAGAGGACGAGTCCAAATCGGTCTCCGCCGAGTACTACGCGCTGCGTGAGGACTCGCGCTGCCTCGGCGGCGGCCACCTGCAGCCGGCCGAGACGGCGACGACGGTTCGCCACGGCGGCGGTGAGAACCTGATCATCGACGGTCCGTACGCCGACACCAAGGAGGTGCTCGGCGGCTACTACGTGTTCGACGCGTCAAACCTGGACGAGGCGATTGAGTTCGCGCAGCGGATTCCGACGGTGCGGCTGGGTGGGGCGGTTGAGGTGCGCCCGCTCGTCGAGGTCCCCGTGGAGACGGCGCACTGATCGAGCAGGTCTGCCAGTGCGGCTGAGGCCGGGTGCTGGCGTCTCTGGGCAGCCTCCTCGGGTTATGGATCGGCCGAGGAGGCGGCCCCAGGAGGCGTTTTCGGGTTACGGGGTCGCTGTCGCGACAGGCTCGAGGGTTCGCTTGATCGCGTCCAGACCCTGGTCCATCAGCTGGCCGACGGTCGAGGCCAGATTGTGCGGCAGTAGGTCGGCGATCCAGATGAAACGCGTGCGCTCGTCGTCCTGTGCAACTACCTGCGCCGAGGCGTTGTAGTGCTCGAGACCGAGCGAGCCGTCACGCACGGCCCAGACCACGCGGCGCGATTCTTCGTCTAGGTCTACGAACAGCTCGCGGACCACGCTGCCGTTGAAGAACGTAACGATTCGGTCCTCGCCGTCGACTGTGGCGTCCAAGAGGAAACCGGGCGCCAGGCGCTCGTGCACCGCGCCCCAATCACGCAATGCTTCCCACACCACGTCCGGCCGCGCGGCGATCGAAATTTCCCGGCGGATTGATGCCATGAGGATCCTTTCTGGGTTGGGCGTGGTATCGACCCGTCGCTGCGGCGACGGACGGCTGGCACATCGTCTCGGCCACCTGGCGCCGTGGCTTGGACTTTCTTGCTCCTTTGCAGGATCGGGCCCCGTGCTCAGCGTTCGCACGCCTCTGAGTCCTTGATCAAGTCAGGCTCAGCGCCAAAACTCTCGTCAAGCGGCAGCGACCGAGTGGTGCGTCGGCCGGGAGCTTGGCCGCGAACTCTCGCTTCTCTCCCGGTCGAGCAGCGTTACCCGGCGGCTGGTCAACGATCCAGTATGCCCTCGGGGTAGCTGGCTTCCGACTCGCCCTTGGTGGCGTGCATGGTCCAGAGCAGCTCGGCGAGGTGGGCGGGGTCAACGGTGGGCCCCCAGTTCCTGCTGGCGCCACTGGCGTTGGCTTTCTCGGTCTGGGTGTGGAAGGCGCTGTTCTCGATGATCGCGCCGATGTAGAGCATGCCGACGTAGACGCCTCGGTCGGCCACTTCGGCGTGGAGGGACTGCAGGTAGTTGCGTTGTGCAGCCTGCGCCGGGCCGGGCCCGCTCAGGTTCGGCGGGCCGTGGACGGCGCTCGCACCCTGTGCGGTCAGGATGGCGCCGGTGCCCTGCTTGAGCATGTGGGGCAGGAACTGCCGCACGAGGGCGAGCAGTGAATAGACGGCGAGGGGCATGAATGACTGCGCGGCCTGGGGGGTGAGGTCCGCCGCGGCGACGAAGCCGTCCTTTGGGGTGGGTGCGTAATACAGCGCATCGAGGTCGCCGACCGTGGCGCGAATCTGTTCGGCCAGGGCGGGGACGGCGTCGGTGTCGGACAGGTCAGCGGTGAGCGCGTGTGCGCTGGCCCCAGCGTCAAGCAGATCCTGAGCGAACAACTCAAGGGGCGACCAGCGGCGGGCCACGAGCACCACGTCGTATCCCTGTTGCGCGTAGCGGCGGGCGACGGCGTGGCCGAGGCCCGGGCCGGCGCCGAACACTGCGATCGACTTAGGCATGAACACCTCCAACAGCAGGAGTGGGGAGCACTTGCACCTCAGCCGGCCGCATCACGGCCCGCTCTCGTTATGTTAGCTGATTGTCAGTATCACTGACGATCATCGATGCGTATGATCATCGGCATGTCAGTCGAGGATCAGCAGATCTCGCCGCTGCGGCCGTCCCGCCGTGGGGCGGCACACCGGCTGGGGTATCTGCTCAAGCACGCCCACCGGCAATTCATGCAGCTGACTTCAACCGCGCTCGAGCCGCTGGGCATCGGCCCGCGCGAGTGGGCGGCGCTCAACTGTCTCGACGAGCAGCATGGCCTCTCCCAGAGACAAGTGGCAGAGCTTCTCGGGGTCGACCGCACGACGATGGTCGCGCTGGTCGACGAGCTGCAAACAAACGGTTGGGTCACACGCAACCCTCAGCCCGATGATCGCCGCAAGAACATCGTCACCCTGACCAGGAAGGGGCGCGACGCCACGCAGCGCGGCGCACGCCTCATCGACGATTGCGAGCGGCGCTTCCTGGCCGGGCTCAGCGAAGCGGACGCCGAACAGCTGAAGGACGCTCTTGCCGCCGTGATCGCGCCCGACCACTAGCACCTCCGCGCCTTACCCGCGCCCCCCGCGGGAGCGGCGACGCTGGACGTCGTACATCTGCCAGATCTCGTCATAGACGCCGTGGGCAGCGATGAACGGCGCCAGCGCTTGCTCGTCGTCCCAGCCATAGGCGTCGAGCATCCGTCGGACGAAGCGGGGGCTCGCGCCGCGGTTTCCCAGACTTATCACGTAACTGGCCAGATCCCAGTGGACCGGTCCGCGGAAGGTGTCCTCGAAGTCGTTCCAGACAAGCCGTTGCCGAGTGTGAAGGAGATTGCTCAGCGACACATCCCCGTGCAGCGCCTGGGTGGGAAGGGTCGACTTGAACACGACCTCGCCGAGCGCATCGAGTCGCGCGCGAAGCGACGAGACCTTCCCGGCCTCGACGGCATCGGTGGGTTCAAGGCGACCGTGCAGGCGTTCGATGTCGGCACAGAGATCGGACAGGCCGCCCAGGTCGCCGTCGAATGGTTGCAGCTCATCGTGCAGGTTCCTCAGGGCTCGGGCCAGGCGACCGGGGTCATCGAGGTGGCTTGGTTGCTCAATGTCCGGGATCCATTCCGAGAAGGTCATCCACAGGCCGTCGTGCCGATGAGGGCCGGGGGCGATCACAGAACTCGGCCTGACGGCTAGCCCGGAGGGCGCCAGGAACCTGAGAACCGAAACCTCGCGCTCAAGCCACTGCTTGGGATCGTCGTGCAGCGCCACAGTTCCGGTCATCACACGGGCGACGACCGGCGCCGGCCGCAGGTGCACCAGTACGTTGCTCCGCGAGTAGAGGACCCTGGCCTCTGTCTGCGCAAGGCCGTAGGCGCTGGCGACGGCGCGGGCGGCCGCCACGGCGCGGCCTTCCAGGTCCAGGTCGACTCTCACCGACGGCAATCTCGCAGACCGCCATCGGCCCCCGCAAAACCGCGCGGAGTGATCGCCTCGTAAATGGGTACTGGATGTGCAGATGCCCAGATCCAACGACGTCCCCGAGCCGGCGCTGGAGCGCCAGGGGCGAGCCGTGGCCAAGCCCGCGCCGGGCTTTCTGCTCGCCGCCGCCGCACTGCTGGTTCTCGGCATCGTGCTGCTGCTGATCGGCAGCGGGGGGGTCTGGGCGGTTGGCATCGTGCTCGTGTTCCTGGCCGGCATCCCGCTCGTCGTCGGCGTGAGCCTGCTGGGTGTTGGCGCGGTGTCACGCTGGGCGGCTCGCCGCCGGCCGTTTGCCTGACCGTCAATCGCCGTCACCCGGCCGGCGGCTGGCCACTGCCGGAGGGTCCGATGCCCCGGACCCGGGCTCCAACCCCTGCCCGGACCTGGCCACGCGGCCCCCCGTCGGAAAGCCGCGAGTCCTTCGGTCACCGTCCGACGCGCTGGCGCCGTGCCTCCTCTCGGAGCCGGCGCCGCTCGGCCCGCGGGGGCCGGAGGTTGACCGGGAGGTTGCGTGTGCGGCGCAGGATCAGGAAGGTCACGGTGCCCCACATGGCCGGTATCCACAGCGCGATGGCGTGATAGACGACGGTCACCGCAGTGGCCAGGGTTGCCGACACTCCGTACAGGACGAACATCCCGACCAGGCTGCCGTCGAGCACTCCGATCCCCCCTGGCACCGGGATCACGTTTGAGAGGTAGCCGATCTGGTAGGCGAGCACGATCGTGGCCAGCGGCGGCACCGATCCAGCAGCCGCGAAACAGGCCGCCAGCACGGCGATGTCGCACCACAAGAACGCAACCGCCCCAATGATTCGCCAGTCCGCCGCGAACAGAACGTCCTCGGTGTGGCGGATGCTCACCGCGACAGCCATCAGCCCGGTGCGGATCCGACCAGGCTCCCGGCCCGCCGCGAGCCGTTCGCTGAAGCGAGGCAGGCCGAGGAAGAAGACCAGCGCGGCCACCCCGACCACGGCCGGGAGCAGGCTCAACAGCACATCATCTGGGCCCGGCAGTAGCCCGATCCAGAGGCCGAGGCCGACGACGATCAAGGTGATCACGTTGATCGCGCTGGTGAGCAGGAAGAGGACCGCCGAACGCTCAGCGATCCGGCTCGGCTCACCGCCGCGCTCGACCATCAGCCAGGCGCCGACCGCGGCACTGCCCGCTCCGCCGAGCGACACCGCCGCCCCAAACGCCAGCTCGCTCAGGGCGATGCGGGCGCCGAGGCGGATCGGCGCGCGCTCGAAGACCTGAAGGAACGCCAGCACGTAGCCCAGGCAGGACAGGATCTCCAACCCGACGCCGATCAACAGCCAGCCAATACTCATGCCCCTGACGGCGTGCGACACGCCTCTGAGACCGGGTATGGCCAGCAGCAGCCCAATGACCATCGCGGCCAAGATGGCCAGCGAGAGCAGGCCCCGCCACAGGCTGCGACCGGGTTCAGCGTCGGGCCCCAGTCCCGGGGAAGTCGGCGCCGCGACGTCGCCAGGCTGCGAGTCGTCGCTGGTGGCGGCCATGGTTGACTATTCAAGCAGTGGCTCAGATCGATCTGCAGCGAGCGGACCTGGTGGGCCTGCGCGCCGATAACCCCGGGCCCTTCAGCCTCAGCGGAACCAATTCATGGCTGATCGGCCGCGACCCGGCATGGCTCGTCGACCCGGGGCCGGCCCTCGACGAGCACGTCGAGGCACTGGTCACCGAGATCGAGGCGCGGGGGGGACTGGCCGGCATCGCGCTCACCCACGACCATGGCGATCACTGCGAAGCCGTGCCCGCGATCCGCGCCCGCTTTCCGCAGGCGCCCCTGGCAGCGGCCCGCGCGACGGCCGAGGTTCGCCTCGGCGACGGGACTCGCTTCGGTCCCTTGGAGGCGGTCGCGACCCCCGGCCACGCTCCTGACCACATGGCGTTCGTGGTCGGCGACGTCGGATTGACCGGGGATGCGGTGCTCGGCCAAGGAAGCGTGTTCATCGCTCCTGACCCCGGAGCCCTGGCCGCCTACCTCGAGGCTCTGGAGAAGCTGCGCCAACGGCAGTTGACGCTGCTGGCCCCCGGCCACGGGCCACCGGTGGTCGATCCACAGGCCAAGCTGACGGAGTACATCGAGCACCGGCTCGACCGGGAGCGCAGACTGCTGGGCGCCCTGGACAGCGGAGCGAGGTCGGTGCCGGAGATGCTGGCGGCGGCCTGGGATGATGTTCCGGCCCCATTGCTGCCCGCCGCAACCGTCACGCTCGCCGCCCACCTGGACAAGCTGGCCGACGAGGGACGGCTGCCCGAAGGCGTGCAGCGGCCCGATTGGCTGGTGCTCAGCGAGCCGCGCCAGGACCCGTGAGGCGGCGCGGAGCCGGCGGCGGCTGGCCGTCGCGTGAGGCCAGCCGGCTGCGCGCGAGCTCCAGGGCCGCGTTCAGGGGGGTTGTGCGGTCCAGATCGGCGCGCTCGTAAATCTCGCGCAGGCTGGCTCCGATCCCCCGCACCCGGACCCGGGCGGCGGCCGGGTCGTAGCCGCCGGCCTCTTCGGCGATATTGATCAGCCCGCCCGCCCCGACGACAAAGTCCGGGGCCCACAGGATCCCGCGGGCAGCCAGGAGCTCGGCGACCCGATCGTCGGCGAGCTGGTTGTTGGCGGCGCCGGCGATGACCCGGCAGCGCAGGCGCGCGACCGAGTCCTCGTCGAGAAAGCCGCCCAGCGCACAGGGCACGAGCACGTCAACTTCGCTCTCCAGGGCTCCGGCCGGGGTGATCCAACGCGCTCCCAGCTGCTCGGCCAGGCTGCGCTTGCGCTCATCGACGTCGGCGACGGTCAGCCGCGCGCCGGCTCGTGCACAGCGCTTGGCCACCCGGGAGCCGACGTGACCGAGTCCGATCACGCACACCGTGCGCTCGCTCAGTGATCGGTCGGCGAAGGCACGCTCACACGAGGCCTCGATCGCGGCCTGGACTCCCAACGCGGTCAGTGGGCTGGGATCGCCGGAGCCGCCGCGGCTGCGAGCCAGCCCGGCGACGTGGCGCGTGCGCTGGGCGATCACGCTCATGTCGCGGCTCGACGTGCCCACATCCTCGGCGGTGATGTAGCGGCCCTCCAGTGAATCCACCACGTCGCCGAAGTCCAGTAGGACGGCCCGCCGCCGCTCGGACGATAGGCGGCGCTGGTCCGGCGCCATGATCACTCCCTTGCCACCGCCGAGCGCCAGGCCCGCCACGGCGGCCTTGAACGTCATTGCCCGCGACAGGCGCAGAGCGTCCCGTACGGCGGCGCGGGAGTCGTCATAGGACCACATCCGGCAGCCGCCAAGCGACGGCCCCCGGCTGGTGGAGTGAATCGCCACGACCGCGTACAGGCCCGAGCGCCGTCCGCGCCGGACGTGCAACTCCTCGTGGTCGAGCTTCTCGAGGTGGCGTTCGGTCGTCGCTACCGGCCTGCCTGCGGATCGGCCCGCGCTGGCGGGCTCACGGCCCGGGCGAGACGAACGTGCTGAGCTTGGTGGCACCGGTCGGGGAGCTGGTTACGCCCGCCGAGGTGCTGCCGGGTGCGCTCTCTGACCCGGACCCAGATCCGGACCCGACCGGAGCGGATCCGCCGGGCGTTCCCGAGGCCCCGGTTCCGGCGCCGGCGCCGCTCGTGTCCGAGCCGGTCGCAGATCCGGCGCCGCTGCCGGTGGTGCCGGGAGTTCCGGTACCCGAGGTGCCGGCCCCCGGGGCGGCGCCGGTGCTGGTGCCAGCGCCGGGGCCAGCGCCCGGGCTGCTGCCCGTCGATGCGGAACCCGGCTGCGTGGTGCTCCCGTTCGGAGAGGCTGGGCCGGTGGCAGCGCCCGGCGACCCCGCGCCCTGGGTGGTGCCGTAGGTCATCTGGTCGGGATCCATCGTCTCCGAGATCGGAAGCGACTTTGTCGAATTGGGTTTCGTGGCACCGACCCCACCTGAAGTGGGCCTCGGAGCGCCGCGGGCCGGCTGGGAACGCGGTGGCACGGCGCTTGGCGCTGACGCGGGAGCAGGCGCCGCCGGGTGGCTTACGGTTTGCGCAGGCGAAGACTTGGGCGCCGACACGGATGCGGGTTGACTGGGCGCGCGGTATGAGATCGACGGCTTCGGCGAAGCGGCGATCCGGGAGTGGCTGGCGCGGGCATTGGGGGTCGTGAGGGTGTGCTGGATCTCGACCGCCCCGCCGGTGGCGACGATCGCCGCCGCGAGCAGGGTGACGACGTGGCCCGTGCCGCCGGCCAACGCCCCCGCCGATGCCGCCGCTCCGCCACTGGCCGCGGCTGCGCCACCACCGGCCACAGCACCGCCGCCGGCCGCGATGCCGCCGCCACCGCCGCCCCACCCGAGCAGGTTGGCGAGCAGACCGAGCGGCCCCAGCGTGGGTGTGAGCGCGGCGAACCGCCGGCTGACGCCGCGGACCTCGGAGCGGAACTGGCGGCAACCGGGGCAGTCACGCATGTGGCGCCGGGCCAGGCCGCTGGTTCGCACGCCCCGGTCGTGGGAGGAGATCATGTCCTCACGGATCTCGGCGCACGCGGTGTCACGAGCCTGGCTGGCTTGCGCCAGCCCGATGCGAGCGCGGACCAGCAGTGATTTGACCGCCGGCACCGAAACCCCAAGGGCCCCCGCTACGTCGGTGTAGGCCATGCCGCCGAGCTCACGCATCAGCAGCGCCGAGCGCTGCTGATCGGGAAGACGCTGGACGTCGGCGATCAGGCGCCGGAGCGAGTCACGCTCCTCTACCTTGGCCACCGGGTCGTGCGTGGCCGCAGCCAACTCCTCGACGGCCTGGACCATCGGCGGATGGGGCCGGCGCAGCTCGTCGATGCAACGGTTGTGGGCGATCCGGTACAGCCAGGCCCGGAGCGCGAGCTCGCGGTGACTTGCGCGCAGCCCGGCGTAAGCGCGGACAAACACCTCCTGGACCGCGTCCTCGGGATCCTGGGCGGACCCATTGAGCATCTGCCGGGCGTAGGCGAGCATCCGGGGGCGGTAGCGATCGTGGATCGCGCGGAAAGCGTCGTCGTTGCCGGCGCGGAACAGAGTCACGAGCTGCTCGTCGGAGCGAAGGCGGAGCAGGGGCGCCCCGATCGCGATCCGGGTGCGCGCCAGACCTACCGATGCTGGGAGAGCAGACGCTTCCACTGAGTACCCTTGCCGAACTCTAACGCCTCGCTCGGGCGAAAGTTACGACGCCTTAGGTTTTCGGTGATTCGGCTGCGCCGGACCGCTCTGGAGCGGCCGTCCGCGAAATCGCGGACGGTGCCCAATGGTAAGCCCCGAGTCGGCGGCCCCCAAGCCAGGGAAAATCGCCGGGGTTGCGGGCCATGATCGCTGCGATATCGTCGCCTGCATAGACGGCAAAGGGAGCGTTCCCGCGATCTCGCCTGCGGGACCGACAAACGGAGGATCAAATGGCTCAGACCCAGGCGGCTGATTACGCGGTCGTAAATCCGGCGACCGGAGAGGTGCTGAAGGAGTATCCGACGATCAGCGACGAGCAGCTCAAGGACGCGATCGCTCGGGCCGACAAGGCTCATCGCGAGTTGTCGAGCTCCACCACGGTGGAGGAGCGAGCGGGTCTGCTTCGCCGGGTGGGGGAGTTGCACGCCGAGCAGCGCGAGCGACTGGCCGAGATCATCGTCCGCGAGATGGGCAAGCCGATCGAGCAGGCGCTGGCCGAAGTCGACTTCTGCGTCGACATTTACGGCTACTACGCCGACAACGGTCCCAAGCTGTTGGCCGATGAGCCGATCGAGCTGCTGGCCGGGGAGGGGTCGGCGCTGATCCGCCGCAGTTCCGTGGGCGTGTTGCTCGGCATCATGCCGTGGAACTTCCCCTACTACCAGGTGGCGCGGTTCGCCGGCCCGAACCTGGTGATCGGGAACACGATCCTGCTCAAGCATGCGCCACAGTGCCCGGAGTCGGCGGAGGCGATCGAGCAGATCTACCACGAAGCCGGCTTCCCCACGGACGCCTACATCAACATCTACGCCACCAATGAGCAGATCGAGTGGGTGATCGCCGACCCGCGGGTCCGGGGTGTGTCGCTCACGGGCTCCGAGCGGGCCGGCACGGCCGTGGCGGAGATCGCCGGGCGCAATCTCAAGAAGGTCGTCCTGGAGCTGGGCGGCTCTGACCCGTTCATTCTGCTGGGCACCGACGATCTGGATGCGGCGGTCGAAAACGCGGTGAACGCGCGGCTTGACAACACCGGCCAGTCCTGCAACGCGGCCAAGCGATTCATCGTCATCGACGATCTCTATGAGCCGTTCATGGAGAAGTTCACCGCCGCTCTGGAGGCGGTGAAGCCGGGGGATCCGACCTCGCCGGATACGACCATCGGCCCCCTGTCCTCGGCGACGGCGACCGAGCGCCTGGAGGAGCAGGTCAAACGCGCCGTCGAGAACGGCGCCAAGCTCGTGTCCGGCGGCGACCACGAAGGCAACTTCTTCGCCACGACAGTTCTCGCCGACATCAAAGCGGATAACCCGGCCCGCCAGGAGGAGTTCTTCGGACCGGTGGCCCAGGTCTACCGGGTCGGCTCCGAGGAGGAGGCAGTCGACCTGGCCAATGACACGCCGTACGGACTGGGCTCATACGTGATGACAAACGATCGCGAGCAGGCCCTGCGGGTGGCCGACAGGATCGAAGCCGGCATGGTGTTCGTCAACCTGGTCGGAGCCGATGGCGCCGAGCTGCCCTTCGGTGGGGTGAAACGCTCCGGCTTCGGTCGCGAGCTTGGCCGCTACGGTGCCGACGAGTTCGTCAACAAGAAGCTGATCCGTCTCGGCTGACCCCGCGCGAGCCCCGCGGCGGCCGGTAACACCAACGGCCGCCGCGGATCGCCGACGCCCGGTTGCGGGCGCCGCGGACCGGCTTGGGCCTAACGTCCGAGCAACACGCAGCCAACATGCGGTGGGCCACGGGTGGCAAGGCGGTCGCTACCCTCCCGGTCACGATGGATGCAGCGTCGGGCATCGGGATTCCGGTGGCTTTCGGCGCGGGACTGATCTCGTTTCTATCTCCGTGCGTGCTACCTCTGGTGCCGGGCTATATCTCGGCAGTGGCTGGCGGCCAGCCCGAGGACGTCCGAGCCTGGCGCGTGATCGGGCCCAGTCTGGCCTTCGTGGGCAGCTTCTCGTTCATCTTCATCGCGCTGGGGCTGCTGGGCCAGCGGGCCCTGCGGACCGCGCTCACCGGTCCGACGGCACTGAAGATCTCCGGCGCGGTGATCATCGCCATGGGATTGCTGTTCCTGGCCGCGCCGTTCGTGCCGGCGCTGAGCCGCGAGTGGCACGTCGACAAGCTGATGCAGCGCGCCGGCCGCGGCGGCCCGGTGCTGACCGGTGCCGCCTTCGCGCTGGCGTGGACGCCGTGCACGGGCCCGACCCTGGGAGCAATCGTCACCGCTGCTGGGACCTCGAACTCGGCCTCGCACGGCGCCGTGCTACTCGCCTTCTACTGCGCCGGCCTTGGGGTCCCGTTCTTGATCACCGGGCTGGCCTTCGGCCAGGCGACGTCAGCGTTTGCGGTCATCAAGCGTCACTACCCGCTGGTGATCGGACTGGGCGGTGCGGTGCTGATCTCGATGGGCGTCTTGATCTGGACCGGTGAGTTCACGCAGCTCAACATCACCGTCAGCCACTGGCTGCAGTCGCTCGGCCTGCCGGACTTCAACACCGATACCTAGTCGCCGTCGTGGCTGGCGCCGCGAGGGCGCCGGAGCACGACGCAGGCCACGATGACCAGGCCCGCCCCCAGCAGCACCTTGCCGACCACCGAGCTGACAGCGCTCCAAGCGCTTCCCGAGACCATCCCCAGGACCACGAACAAGACCGCCCACAGCGCGCAGCCGACGGTCGTGAGCAGGATGAACGGGACGATCGGCAGCCGCCGGGCGCCCGCCGGCAGCGAGACGAACGTCCGCGCCAGCGGCAGCAAGCGCGCCACGAACACCGCGGAGACGCCGCGGCGGTCGAGCAGGCGCTCGGCGGGACCGAACACCAGGCGGCGGCCGGGAACGCGCGCCACGATGCCACTGGCACCCAGGGCATAGGCGATCAGGGAGCCGACCAGGTTGCCGGCCGTCGCCGCCAGCACCGCGAGGGCAAGGCTCATCCAGTGCTGGCTGACCGCGAAGCCCGAGAAGATCAACGTCACCTCGCTGGGCACCGGGATGCACGCGCTCTCCGGGACCATCAGGAGGAAGACACCCAAGGGCCCGAAGCTCTGGATCAGGGCGGTCATGAGCCGGGCGGACGAGGCGGTGGCGGTCCGGGTCGCTTGTGGGGCCGGTTGCCGGGGCCGTGGCGGGGTCCGCCCGGGGGCCGCGGCGGGGGCGCGCCTGGAGCGGGTGGACGGGGCCGGCGGTAACCGAGCGCGGCCTGGACGGACGATGGGCGCCAGGTCGATCCGCCGCGAGGGGTCGGGATCCCCCCGGCGTTGAGGCGGTCGGCGATCGCCTGCAGGCTCAACCCCTGCTGGCGCAGGAGAGCGATCCGCTCGGCCAGCTCCGGGGAACCCGTCCGCAGGCCGGGGCGCCCACGCGGCCGCCGCCCCTCTCGCCCCTCCCGGCTCCAGCGTTCGACCTCCGCGAGCAGCGCGATCGACCTCTCACCGGCCCGGTCCCGGGTGTCGAGCGCCACGTCGGCGGCCACCAGGGAGCCACCGGCGTCCTGCAGCCACTGCAGCAGTCCGACGAGCTCGCTCAGCGACGACGCCACCGAGGCCAGGCGGCTGACGTATAGCGTGTCAGCCGAGCCGGCGGCGATCGCCGCCAGCGCCTGGGCCAGGCCTTCACCCGGGCCGCCGGCGGTGTCCCTGAAGGCGCCCACCGGCTCGAGGCCGGCCGGCAGCGCTGCGGCCGGGGTATCGTCGGTGCTGCCCGTTTCATAGCTGATGGTTCGCCGGATCACCTGTCATAGTATACGCAAATAATTCGCGTACACGGGACACGCCCGGCTCTTCAGCGGATGCGGCGCGGCGGCGCCGGCCGCAGCGCGGCGGCGCCGGCCGCAGCCCGGCGCCGCCTCGGCCGCGCGTCAGCGGATCAGCCCGGCCGAGCGCGCCGCCTCGATCATCGAATCGAGCGTCTCGCGGGCGTCGTGGCGAGGCTGCCAGCCCAGCTCCCGGCGGGCCTTGCCGGTGTCCATCAGCACCGGGCGGCGGACGCTCTCGATCCACTGCGCCTCGGCGGGGGCAAACGGGATTCGGGCCACCAGCTCGGCGGCGGCGCCGACGGCGACCTCGGGCACCGGAACGCTGTACCACCCCAGCGCGTCGGCGAGGTCAGACATGGTCAACGTCCCGGAGCCGGCCAGGTTATAGACGCCCGGATCACCGTGGCCGAGAATGGCCGCCCGCAGTGCTGTCGCCACGTCGTCGTGATGCACGAGCTGAAACGGAACCCCGGCGTCCGGGATCACCGGCTTCAGTGCCGGCATGAACTCGAGCGTGCGCAAGATCGCCGACGGCATCCGCTCCGATAGCTGCACATAGGGGATGCTCTGCACCATCGCCAGGGCGTCGGGTCCGGCGACTATGCAGGGCCGGAACACGTAGGCGTCGGTGCTCGCGCCCTCCAGCATCTCCCACAGCGCGCCCTCGAGCTCGGCCTTCTGAGCCGAGTAGTAGTGGCGCTTGCTGCCGCGTGCCGGCAGGTCCTCGGTGAGGAGCTCCGGGTTGTCGGCGTGAAATCCGTAGGCGGCAACCGAGGAGGCATAGACCAGCCGCTTGGCGCCGGCGTCGATGGCGGCGCTGAACACGTTGCGCGAGCCCTGCAGGTTCACGCTGGTGGTCTCGTCGAGATCGCCCATGATCACGAACGCCAGGTGCACGACCACGTCGGCGTCGGCGATCACGTCTCGCACCGCGTCGGGATCGAGTACGTCCGCCTGGCGGTACCGGGTCTTGGCAAGGCCGTCGGCGGCGGGGTCAAACGGGCGGCGGGCCATCGCCTCGATCCGTCCCACTTCCTGGCTGTGCTCGAGCGCGCGCAGCAGCGAGCGGCCGATATCGCCGGTGGGGCCGGTGATGGCCACGGTGAGGCGGGGCCCGGTCACGTGTCGTAGCCAGCGTCGCCAGGCAAGACGATCCGCGCCGTCTCGCCGGTCATCAGCACACGCGGCTGCACCGGGCGGACGCTCCGCGACCGGGCATGCTCGAGCACCGCGGTGGCCGAGGCGAAGCCAGACAGCTGCTCGAGGTGCTTGATCGTCGGGAACACCAGCAGGATCTGGCCATCGCCGGCGGCGGCCAGCGCGCCGGCGGGCGTGAACCAGCCGAAGTCCACCATCTCGTTGCCGTCGACGTGCGGCTCGGCCCCGTCGGGCGCCGGGGTGAGGAAGAACCAGGTGTCGTAGCGGATCTTCACCTCCGGCGGCGTTATCCAGCGCGAGAAGGTCACCAGGCGGCCAGGGTCATCGAGCGCGATCCCCGCCTCCTCGCGCAGCTCACGCGCCGCGGCGGCCCGCAACCCTCGCTCGCCAGCGCCGTCGCCGCGGTTCACGGCCCCGCCCGGGAACACCCAGGCACCGCCCATGAACCGGGCCTGAGGGTTGCGCTGGGCCAGCAGCACCTCGAGCGCTTGATGTCCGCCGCGCAGCAGGATCACCGTCGCCGCCGGTCGCGGCACGGTCTCGGCTCCGGGATTGAGCTCGGCGCCCGGTTCAGGCCGCGCGTCGTTCACGGCGCCGACCCTACAGGGCGGCGTCGCGGCCGGTCCGCGACGCGACCTCGGGGCGTCCGCCAACGCTAGGCTTGCGCGGGTGAAATACATGTGCGAATCGTGCGGGTTCATCTATGACCCAGCGGAGGGAGATCCGGACGGCGGGATCCCGCCCGGCACCCAGTTCGAGGACATCCCGGATACCTGGTTCTGCCCGGTCTGCGGGGCGCGCAAGCGCGACTTCAGCCCCTACGAGGATTAGTCCCCTGGACCTACTCCGGCTGGCGCCTACGCGGCTCGCCTGACCGGTTCGGGCGCCTCGAAGTCAAACACCCCGGGCGACGGCGGCGGGCCGGGTTCGGGGCCCTCGGGCGCTGCAACATCCATCGCCGCCGCCGCCGGCCGTTGCTCGGCCGGCCGGGCCGCTGCCCCCAGCATCCGCGCCGCCGACAACAGCTCGTCCTCGCGATGGCCGGTCATCACCGTCAAGCGCACCCGGGAATCCAGTGGCGCCACCGCCGGCGGCAGAACCGGCTCGACGAACACGCCCCGGGTCAGCGCCGCCCGGCAGATGCTCGCCGCGCGCTGGACGTCTCCGATTGCCAGGGTCACGATCGGGGTGCGCGAGGGCACAAGGTCCAGCTCCTCCGCCCGAAGCCCGGCGCGCAATGCCTCCGCGTTCGCGGCCAGCTTCTCCACTCGCCGCGGCCGCTCGGCCAGCAGGTCCAGCGCCGCCAGCGCCCCGGCCACCGAGGGCGGGGCGGGAGCGGTGTCGAACACCAGCGTGGGGACCGCGTTGATCAGGTAGCGCCACATCAGCTGATCGCAGGCCACGTAGCCCCCGTGGCTGCCGAGCGCCGTGCCCAGCGATCCCGCCACCACGTCGACCTGATCCTCGAGCCCGGCCTCGGCCAAGGCTCCGCGGCCAGCGGGGCCCAGCGTCCCCAGGCCGTGTGATTCGTCGACGAACGTGCGCAGCTCGAACCGCTGGGCAAGCTCGACGATCGCGGCCAGCGGCGCCACGTCGCCGTCGAGCGAGAAAACGCTCTCGGTCACGATCAGCACCCCGCGGCCCTCGGCGTGCCCGATGCCCCACTGGAGGTGCTCGAGATCGCAGTGGTCATAGACGAACACCTCGGAGTCCGAGAGCCGACAGCCGTCGAGGATCGAGGCGTGGTTGTGCGCATCGCAGAAGACGACGTCTCCCGGCCGGGCCAGCGCGGCCAGGGTGCCGGCGTTGGCCAGATACCGCGAGCCGAACAGCAGGGCGTTCTCACGACCGTGCACCGAGGCCAGGCGCTCCTCCAGCCGGCGGTGGATGGTCATCGTCCCCGGACCCAGCCGCGACGCCCCGGCGCCGACTCCCCAGCGCAGCGCGGCGTCGGCAGCAGCCTCTCGCACCCGCGGGTGATCGGCGAAGCCGAGATAGTTGTCAGAGCACAGCAGCAGAACCGGCTGACCGTCGACCAGCACGTGTGGCCCCTGCGGGCCGCTGACCAGACGAGTGCGGCGGTCGAGGCCGAGGACCTTCAGCTCACTCAGCCGCGCCTCGATCTCGATCATCTCGCCCGCCAACATAGGGCACGCTGCGGACGGCTCCGGGGATCTACAGACCGGCGTTGCGGGCGCCGTCAGGCCGTGGCGGCACGGCCCGCTTGGCGGCGAAGCGCAACTGAGAAGAGGGATCCCAGAGCCTGACCTCAAGGGCTGCCGGCGGCTCGAGCGCCTCGGTCACGACGTCCGGGGTCTCGCCGTCCAGCCAGCCTGAGCGGTTGTCGGGGCGCGGGTTGGCGCCGTTGTCGGCCTGGGGAGCTACGTTGAGGCCAAGCTGCTCGAACATCGCCCGGTCCTCGTCGGGCGTGTTACCGAGCGTGGTCAAGAAGTTGCCCAGCATGACGCCGTTGAGCCCGGCCTTGACCGCGGTGGCCTGCAGCTCGCCGAGGTTCTCGACACGCCCCCCGCAGAGGCGAAAGAGCGCCTCGGGGAGGATCAGCCGGAAGATCGCGATCCACTTGACCACTTCCCAGGGATCCATCAGCTCGCGGTCGCCGAACTTGGTCCCGGGCCGTGGGTTCAGGAGGTTGATGGGGACGCTGGTGGGGTTGATCGCGGCGAGCTCAAAGGCCATCTCGACCCGCTGGCGCCGGGTCTCGCCGAGGTTGAGGATCCCGCCCACGCACGTCTCCAGGCCGGCCTCGCGGACCGCCTCGATCGTCCGCAGCCGGCCCTGGTAGCGGACCGTGGTCGAGACCTCCGGGTAGTGGGACTCTGCCGTCTCGACGTTGTGGTGGACGCGCTGGATGCCGGCCTGCTTGAGGGCCTGGGCGCGCGCCACCGACATGTGACCGATCGAGACGCAGCGCTTGAGGTTGGTGTGCTCGGCGACGAGCCGGGCACCGGCCAGCACCTTCTCGAAGTCGCGCTTTGACAGGCCCTGGCCCTGGGTGACCATGCAGAAGCGGTGTGCGCCGGCGGCCTCGGCTGCGCGGGCGTGCTCGAGCATCTGCGCGGGCTCCATCATGGCGTGCAGCGGGGTCTCCGCCTCGGCGTACTTCGACTGGGCGCAGAAGCCGCAGTCCTCGGCGCAGCCGCCGGACTTGGCGTTGACCAGCGAGCACATGTCGGTGGCGTCGGCGAACCGCTGCACGCGGGCCTCCCAGGCGCGCTCCACCAGTGCCGAGATGGCCTCGTGGTCCTCCAGCTCGCCGAGCGCCAGCGCCTCGTCGGGGGTGATCAGCGGGGGCACGGCCGGCCATCCTATAGGCCGGTCCCCGCGCCGGCACTACGGTCCGATGCCCCGGCCGAGCCCCCGCAGACGCTCCACGACCACCGGCCACGCCCGGCCGCCGGGATCGATCAGCTCAAAGTGATCTCCGCCCGGCAGCTCGTGCCGGTCGCACCGGTCTCCGAGCGCACGGGCCGCGGCGGCATAGTCACGGCTCTGGGCGATCGGGACTCGGCTGTCGGCGTCACCGTGAATCAACAGCGACGGCACGCCCAGTGGCAGCTGCCTCAGCGGGCTGGCCGCGGCGTAGCGGTCGGGCGCCTGGTCGGGCTCGGCGCCCAGGAACTGTACGACGGCGTCCTCGCCGATCCGCTGACGGGCTCCGGACTCGGGGTCGAGAACGCCGGCCAGCGACACCACCAGCGAGGGCGGATGCTCGCGCGCGGCCAGCAGGGCGAGCTGACCGCCGGCGGAGTGGCCAACCAGCACCACGGGACGTCCTGCGGCCTCGCCCAACGCCGCCGCGACGGCAGCCGTGACCGCGTCGGCGGTGCCGGGCCAGCCGCCGCCGGCCATCCCCACCCGGGGGTACTCGAGGTTGAACACGCGGTGGCCGAGCTGCGCGCAGGCGTCGGCCAGCGGGGCGATCGTCTCGGCGGTGAAGCGCCGGCGCCAGAACCCGCCGTGGATGAACACGACCACGAGCTGTCCGTCAGGATCGCCCAGCCGCTCGGCGCTCCACCCCGGCGCCGACCCGACGCCGGCGCCGGCAGCCTCCACGGCCCCGGCCACGCCAGACTCCGGCGCCCCGGCCCGGCCAGATCCCGCGGCCCCGGCCACGCCAGAACCTCAGCGGCCCTTCCACTCCGGGGGACGCTTGGCGGCAAACGCCCGCACACCCTCCCGGAAGTCTTCGGACGAGAAGCAGGCCCGCCGCAGCTCCAGCAGCTCACGCTCGACGGCCGGGTCCAGCTGCGCGCCGCCGTCCAGCACCGCCCGGATCACGCGCTTGTTGCCGCGCTGGGCCAGAGGTGCGTTGGCGGCGACCTCCTGGGCCAGGGCCAGCGCCCGGTCGGCGATCTCGGCCGGCTCGACGACCTCGTTGGCCAGTCCCCAGGCGTGCGCGGTCTCGGCGTCGATCCGGCCCCCGACCAGAAACAGCTCCCGGGTCCGCGGCGCTCCGATCGTGTCGATGAACTTGCGGATGCCCGTGTGGGAGTAGACGAGCCCGAGCTTGGCCGGAGGCATGCCGAGCTTGATCGGCCGCGCGGCGATCCGCAGGTCGCACGACAGCGCCAGCTCGAGCCCGCCTCCGATGGCGTGCCCGTTGAGCGCCGCCAGGGTCGGAAATGGATACGCCTCGATGGCGTCGATCGCGGCGGCGAAGGGATTGGCGACCAGCCGCTCGGCCTCGTCGGCGAACAGGACCCGGCCCGGCCCACCCAGGTCGCCGATGTCGTAGCCGGCCGAGAACATCGATCCCTCGCCGGTGAGGATCGCGCAGCGGGCGTCGAGCGCCGGCAGCGTCGACGCGATCCCGTCCAGGATCGCGTGGTCGAGCGCGCCGCGGCGTTCGGGGTTCGAGATCGTCAGTCGTGCGACGCCGGGCGCGGGCTCATCGACCAGCAGCCTGCCACCGGCGCTGTCAGTCCCCGAGGACAACGAGCGTGTCGCCCTCTTTGACCG
>DASXJY010000014.1:0-2686 GCA_036497115.1 Solirubrobacteraceae bacterium | reverse complement strand
AGGCGAAAGTGGGCGATGGGACTGCTGGCATTGCGGGCCATGGTGATGAATAGCGCCTTGCGCCAGCGCGGCATCCCGGGCGCCTCCGAGGCGATGATGGTCATCCGCGAGATGAAGTACGAGGCGTGCTCGAGATCGACGTTGCGGGCCAGATGGCCCTCCTTGCGCGCCAGCGCCAGCGCCTTGGGGATGTCGGCCCTGTCGCGATAGCCGGTGCGGATGCTCACGTGAAGCACCTTGAACAGACCGTGCCCCAGCCACTCGGTGGCGAACCGGTCCTCCCGATCCACGTGGGGGAGACCGATCGAGTCCACCGACACGATCAGGACGGCGTCGTGGAGCGCGTGGTTGTGCTCGACCTCAGCGCGCAACGCCAGCGGCGTGGTGTGCTTGTTGGGATTGAGGAAGATGGCCGTGCCGGGGACCCGCCGGACCGGGGGCTGAGCGGTGCGCACGGTGTCCAGGAACTCGGTCAGTGAACCTTCGTGCTCGGTCCGATTGCGGGTCAGGGTCTCCCGGCCACGGCGCCAGGTGACCATCAGGAACGAGATCACCAGGCCGACGCCGAGTGAGAGCCACGCGCCATGGGCGACCTTGGCCAGGTTGGCGCTGAAGAAGGACACCTCGACGGTCAAAAACAGTGCGCCGAGCAGGGCGAGCTTCCACTTTGGCGTGTGCCACTGACCCCGCGCCACGGCGATGAACAGCGTGGTGTTGAGGATGAACGTCCCGGTTACGGCGACGCCGTAGATGTCGGCCAGCTTGGCCGAGTGCTGGAACCAGAGCACCAGCGCGGCGACTCCGATGCACAGCCCCCAGTTGATCAGCGGCACGTAGATCTGTCCCTCCTGCCTTGAGGTGTGGACGACCTTCAGACGCGGCAGCAAGCCAAGCCGTACGGCCTGCTTGGCGACCGAGAAGGACCCGGTGATCGCCGCCTGCGAGGCGATGATCGTCGCCGCGGTGGCGAGCACCACCATCGGGATCCGTCCACTGCTGGGCACCAGCAGATAGAACGGGTTGGCGATCGCGCTGGGATGCGTCTGGATCAGCGCGGCCTGGCCCAGGTAGGACAGGATTACGGCCGGAAACACGATCGCAAACCAGGTGAAGCGAATCGGTCCCGCGCCGAAGTGACCGCGGTCGGCGTACAGGGCCTCGGCCCCGGTGACCGCCAGCACCACGCCACCCAGCGTCAGAAAGGCGGCGACACCGTGGTCGACCATGAATCGAACGCCCCAGGTCGGCGACAGGCCCTGCAGCACGCCTGGGTGCTGGATCACCTCGTGGCCACCGAGGATCCCAATCACCACAAACCAGATCACGATCACCGGCCCGAACAGCCACCCCACCGCGCCGGTCCCGTAGCGCTGGACCGCGAACAGACAGATCAGGATCCCCAGGGAGATCGGCACCACGAGGTGAGAGAGGCCGGGGGTGGCGACGTTGAGGCCCTCCACGGCGGAGATGACCGAGATGGCCGGGGTGATCATCCCGTCGCCGAAGAACAGGCCCGCTCCGAACACCCCCAGTGTCACCAACACCGCGGCGCGGGGGATGCGGCGGCGCTTGACGAGCGAGGTCAGCGCCATGATGCCGCCGTCGCCGCGATTGTGGGCGCGCATGATGAAGCCGGCGTACTTGATCGAGACGACGATCGTCAGCGCCCAGAAGATCAGCGAGACGACGCCGTAGACGCCGGCGGCGTTGGTGGTGGCGGCGCGAGCATGAGCGGTGAAGATGACCTGCTCGGTGTACAGCGGGCTGGTCCCGATGTCGCCGTAGACGATCCCCAGGGCCCCCAGCGCCAGGACCGCGCGGCTGGCCTGGGCGACGACGTCGCGGTCCTCGTCGTCGGCGGCCTTCAGGGCGGCGGAGGGCTCGGTGATCTTGGTCCTCGGCGCCGGGGTCACCGGCCAGTACATCATCTTGTGGGCGGCCTCGTTAAGGCTTCTCCGCACGCCCGCCTTCGGGGCCGATGGGTCTACCTGGCCGTTCGCTGCGCCCGGGCTCGGTGCGCGGGGTGGGGAAGGGGTCCTCACGCCGGCGGCTCCAGCTCGGCGGCCGCCGCGCGCAGGCTGCCGGCGAGTGCTCCGGGCCCGGCGGGCCGGTAGAGCGGGCTGGCATTTTCGGTCAGGAGGAGCTGGAGCATCGCCACCCCGCGCGCCCGCACCGGCTCCGGTGCGCGCAGGCGGCGCTCCGCGGCCTCGATCACCGTCCGCGCCCCGAGAACCCCGGCAACGTCGGGACGTACCGCCGCGCTCAGCCCTGGCCTGGGGTCATCGGCGCTGCGCCGGACGCTCGCCAATCCGTCGGCAAGGCGGCCACGGCTGCGCCGGCGGGTGATCCTGTCGGCCCGCCGCGCGATGACCTGACTGGCCTGCGCGCTCTTGCCGGCGGCCAGCTCCCGGTCCAGCTGGCCGGCTCGGCATTGGGCGATCCAGGCCACGGCCGCGCGCCGCGCCCAGCCGGCCCAGGGGCGAATCGGCTCCGGGCGAGCGACAACTCGCTGCAGATCGGAGACGGCCACGCTATCGGCCTGGTTTGTCGGCGCATTCCATCGCCTTTCATGCTGGGGCACATGGCGTCAACGAGCCGGTAAGAATCGGTCGGCGAGCGTAGAGATTTCGTCAATATCGTTCCGCGGGCGTGGCGTGCCCAGCGGAGCTCAGTCGATCAGGCGCCG
>DASXJY010000013.1:0-17329 GCA_036497115.1 Solirubrobacteraceae bacterium | reverse complement strand
ACATCGAGCGCATCTTCGTGCGCCTGCCTGACGACGAGCGGGTGGCCGAGATCAGCGGGCGTGGCCAGGATGTCCGGGAGCGGATCGCGATGCGCTCGCAGCTGGTTCTCGGCGGACGCGCGATCCGGACGCACGGGGACTTTCACCTCGGTCAGACGCTCCACACGCCGGGCGGGAGGGGTTGGCTGATCATCGACTTCGAGGGCGAGCCGGCCCGCCCGCTGTTCGAGCGCCGCCAGAAGCGCTCGCCGCTGCGTGATGTAGCCGGAATGCTGCGTTCGTTCGCCTACGTCACCTCCGCGGCCGAGATCCTGCGTGGCCAGGTCGCCCCGCCGGACTTCGAAGACCGAGCGCGGCGGACCTTCTTGGAGCATTACTTCGCCAATATCGAGCCCTCGCTGCTGCCGGGCGGAGAGACGGCAATCATCAACCTACTGTCGATCTTCGAGCTCGAGAAGGCCATCTACGAGCTCCAGTACGAGCTCGACAACCGGCCCGACTGGTTACCGATCCCGGTTGCGGGTATCGCTCGGCTCCTGGAGTCAGAGTGACAGCCGTAGCGGCCTCCGAACTCGACGCCGTGGCGCGTCGCGAGCATGCCCAGCCGCACGCGATCCTCGGCGCACACCCGGCCGACGCCGGGGTGGTCGTGCGCACCCTGCGCCCGGGAGCTCAGAAGGTCTCGGCCAAGCCGACCAAGGGAAAATCGATCGAGCTCGAGCAGATCCATCCGGCCGGGATCTTCGAGGGCACGATCGAGGGTGCCGAGCTGCCGGTGCGCTACAAGCTCAAGGTCGACTACGGAGCCGGGGGGAAGTTCCAGCTCGAGGATCCCTACGCGTTCACGCCGACGCTCGGAGAGCTCGACCTGCACCTGATCGGCGAGGGTCGCCACGAGGAGCTCTACGACAAGCTCGGCGCGCACGTCCGCAAGCACCAGGGAGTCAGCGGCACGGCCTTCGCGGTGTGGGCGCCGGCGGCGAGGTCGATCAGCGTCGTCGGCGACTTCAACTCCTGGGATGGCCGCCTGCACATGATGCGCTCGCTGGGCTCCGGTGGTGTCTGGGAGCTGTTCGTACCCGAGCTGGGAGCCGGGACCCGGTACAAGTACGAGATCCTGACCGCCGACGGCGAGCTGATCCTCAAGGCCGACCCGATGGCCCAGGAGACCGAGCACCCGCCCAAGACGGCATCGATCGTCTGCCAGCCCCAGCACACCTGGAGCCAGGACGACGCGGACTTCCTGCGGCGCCGTCGCGACCATCTGCCGCTGACCGAGCCGGTTTCGATCTACGAGGTCCACCTCGGCTCGTGGCGGCTGAATTCGCTGGAGGACAACCGCCCGCTGACCTACGCCGAACTGGCCGACGAACTGTCGTCCTACGCCAACGACCTCGGCTTCACCCACGTCGAGTTGCTGCCGGTGATGGCCCACCCTTTCACCGGCTCCTGGGGCTATCAGGTGACCGGTTACTACGCCCCCACCCCGAACTACGGCACCCCCGACGAGTTCAGAGAATTTGTCGACCGCATGCACGAGCGCGGCATCGGCGTGATCCTGGATTGGGTGCCGGCTCACTTCCCGCGTGACGAGTTCGCGCTGGCGCGCTTCGACGGCAGCGCGCTCTACGAGCACGCCGATCCCCGCCGCGGCGCCCACCCCGATTGGGGCACGCTGGTGTTCAACTTCGGGCGCCACGAGGTCCGCAACTTCCTGATCTCCAACGCCCTGTTCTGGCTGCGCGAGTACCACGCCGACGGGATCCGGGTCGACGCCGTGGCCTCGATGCTCTATCTCGACTATTCGCGCCAGCCCGGCGAATGGGTCCCCAACGAGTTCGGCGGACGCGAGGACCTCGAGGCGGTGGAGTTCCTCAAGGAGCTCAACGAGGTCATCTACGGCAACGAGCCGGGGATCATCTCCGCGGCCGAGGAGTCGACGGCCTGGCCGGGCGTCTCGCGGCCGACCTACCTGGGCGGCCTGGGGTTCGGCTTCAAGTGGAACATGGGCTGGATGCACGACACGCTGGCCTACTTCCAGCAGGACCCGATCTACCGCCGCTACCACCACCACGAGCTGACCTTCAGCCTGATGTACGCGTTCAGCGAGAACTACGTGCTGCCGCTGTCACACGACGAGGTGGTCCACGGCAAGGGTTCGCTGTACTCCAAGATGGCCGGCTCTGACCCATGGCAGAAGCTCGCCAACCTGCGTGCCCTGTACGCCTACATGTGGGCCCACCCGGGCAAGAAGCTCTTGTTCATGGGCGGCGAGCTGGCCCAGCAGTCGGAGTGGAGTCACGAGCGCTCGCTGGACTGGCACCTGCTCGAGCGACCCGAGCACGCCGGCATCCAGTCGCTGATCCGCGACCTCAACCGCCTCTACAGGAGCGAGCCGGCGCTGTATGAGCTCGACGCAGATCCCGGCGGGTTCTGGTGGCTGGAGCCCAACGATGCCGACAACAACATCGTCGCGTTCGCGCGCGCCTCCCGTGGCGGGGAGCGGGTGATGGTGTTCGTCGCCAACCTGTCGCCGGTCGTGCGCAGCGGTTTCCGCCTCGGGCTTCCTCGCTCGACCCGCTGGAAGGAGTCGATCAACACCGACTCCTCCTACTACGGCGGCAGCGACGTGGGGAACCTCGGAGGGGTCGTACCGGAACCGATCCCCTGGCACGACCAGCCGTTTTCGGCCGAGTTGACGCTGCCTCCGCTGGCCGCGCTCTGGCTCGTTCCCGATGAATAGCGGCGCGCGCGAGCGCGCCGCGGAGGATTTGCTTCCGTGGGAGCGGCCGATGGGGGCACGCGTGGTCGCCGACCAGCGCTGCCAGTTCAGGGTCTGGGCGCAGCGGGCGGACTCGGTTTCCCTGCGGCTGGACGGGAGCGACCACGAGCTGACGGACGCCGGCTACGGCGTCTACGAAGCCGAGCTCGACGTCGGTGGCGGCCACGACTACTGGTTCGTGCTCGACGGCGAGGAGGTCCCCGATCCCTGCTCGCGCTGGCAGCCCGAGGGACTTCGCGGCCCCTCGCGCACGCTCGACGCGCGGGCGCTGCCGGGTCGCGGGGATGGCTTCAGCCCACCCGGCGCCGATGGCCTGTTGATCTACGAGCTGCACGTGGGCACGTTCACCGCAGAGGGGACGTTCGCCGCCGCGGCCAGCCGCCTGCCAGAGCTCGCCGAGCTGGGGATCACGGCGATCGAGATCATGCCGGTGGCTGAGTTTCCCGGGGCCCGCGGCTGGGGGTATGACGGCGTCTACATCTCGGCCGCCCAGTCCTCCTACGGAGGCCCGCAGGCCCTGGCCGAACTGGTCGCGGCCGCTCACCGGGCCGGATTGGCGGTGTTCCTGGACGTTGTCTACAACCATCTCGGCGCCTCCGGGGTGACCGCGATGGAGGCCTACGGCCCCTACTTCACGGCCAAGTACGAGACCCCGTGGGGCAAGGCGATCAACTACGACGACGCCTACTGCGATCCCGTCCGTGAGTGGGTCTGCCAGAGCGCCGAGGGTTGGGTGCGCGATTTCGGCATCGATGGCCTGCGACTTGACGCGATCCACGCCATCTTCGACTCCAGCCCCGAGCACATCGTCGCCGCGGTGGCGCGGCGGGTGCACCTCGCCGCTCAGAGCGCCTACGTGATCGCCGAGTCCGGCCTCAACGACCCGGTCGTCATGCGCCCCGGTGAGCGCGGGGGCTGGAACTGCGACGCCGCCTGGGCCGATGACTTCCATCACTCGCTGCGGACGTTGATCACCGGCGACCGCGACGGCTACTACGCCGATTTTGGACGGGTCGGTCAGCTGGCCAAGGCCTTTCACCGCCCCCACGTCGACGACGGAACCTACTCCCGGTTTCGCCGCCGGCGCTTCGGGGCCCCCGCCGATGACGTCCCGCCGCAGCGTTTCGTGGTCTTTTCGCAGAATCACGACCAGGTGGGCAACCGCGCCTTTGGTGACCGGATGCCCCCGGAGGCCCGGCCGCTGGCGGCGTTCTGCACCTTGCTCTCACCGTTTGTCCCGCAGCTGTTCATGGGCGAGGAGTACGGCGAGACGGCGCCGTTTCAGTTCTTCTCAAACCACATCGATGAGCAGATTGCCGTCGCCACGCGCGAGGGCCGGCGCCAGGAGTTCGCGGCGTTTGCCCAGTTCAGCGGTGAGGAGGTCCCCGACCCCGAGTCGGCCGAGACCTTCGAGCATTCCAAGCTCACCCGCCGGCGCAGCCCCGAGGTCGCCGAGTTGTACGCGTCGCTGATCGCGGCACGGCGGCGCCTGCCTCCCGGCGACGCCGACGAGATCGCCTTCGACGAGGCGGCGCGCTGGCTGCGGGTGCGGCGGGGGGCGTTCGAGCTGGTCTGCAACTTCGGGTCAAGCGCTCTCGAGCTGCCCAGCCCGGCGCAGCAGATCGAGCTGGCGGCCGGCGGCGAGGCGCATCTGGCCGCCGGATCCCTCAGACTGGCGCCCATGTCAGGTGCGCTGATCCGATGATCGACGTTTGGCCGGGCCTCCCGTTCCCGCTCGGAGCCAGCTGGGACGGACACGGGACGAACTTCTCACTGTTCTCCGAGCACGCCGAGCGCGTCGAGCTGTGCCTGTTCGACGATGCCGGGAAGGAGACCCGGATCGACATTCAACAGCGGCGGGCGCTGAACTGGCACTGCTATCTGCTCGGCGTGCCGCCGGGGCAGCGTTACAGCTTCCGGGTCTACGGGCCCTACGCCCCCGACGAGGGCCACCGGTTCAATCCCGCCAAGCTGCTGATCGACCCCTACGCCAAGGCGATCGAGGGCGTGGTCGACTGGGCCCACGACGCCAACGTCCTGCCCTACGTCCCGACCGGGGCCGACGACGCCGACTACGAGATAGACGACGAGGACGACGCGGCGGCGATGCCCAAGTCGGTGGTTGTCGACGACACGTTCGACTGGGAGGGCGACCGCGGCCTGCGGATCCCGTTTGCCGACACGATCATCTATGAGACTCACGTCAAGGGGTTCACGATGCGCCACCCCGAGGTGCGCGAGGACCTGCGCGGAACCTACGCCGGTCTGGCCTCCGAGCCGGCGTTGGCCTACCTCAAGGACCTCGGCGTCACCGCCGTCGAGCTGTTGCCGGTCCACCACATCTCCGACGAGTCGTTCCTCTACGAGCGCGGCCTGCGCAACTACTGGGGCTACAGCACGATCGGCTACTTCGCGCCTTACTCCGAATACGCCGCCACGGGACGGCGCGGCGAGCAGGTGCGGGAGTTCAAGGGGATGGTCAAGGCGCTTCACCAGAATGGAATCGAGGTGATCCTGGATGTGGTCTACAACCACACCGCGGAGGGCAATCACCTGGGTCCGATGCTTTCCTTCCGGGGCGCCGACAACGCCTCCTACTACCGGCTGGTGCCCGACGACCAGCGTCACTACATGGACTTCACGGGCACCGGCAACTCGCTGAACCCGGTCCACCCCAGCGTGCTGCGGCTGATCATGGATTCGCTGCGCTATTTCGTCGTCGAATGCCACGTGGACGGGTTCCGCTTCGATCTGGCCTCGGCGCTGGCCCGTGAGTTCTTCGACGTCGATCGGCTGTCGGCGTTCTTCGACACGATTCACCAGGACCCCGTCCTCTCGCAGGTCAAGCTGATCGCCGAGCCGTGGGACGTCGGCCCGGGCGGCTACCAGGTCGGCAACTTCCCGGTCCTGTGGTCAGAGTGGAACGGGGTCTACCGCGACACGATGCGTGACTTCTGGCGCACCCACGCCAGCGTCGGCGACTTCGCCGAGCGCCTCTCGGGCTCATCCGATCTGTATGAGTCAGACGGACGCGATCCGTTTGCGTCGATCAACTTCATCACCGCCCACGACGGCTTCACGCTGCGCGACCTCGTCTCCTACGAGTCAAAGCACAACGAGGCCAACCACGAGGACAACCGTGACGGCACCGACGACAACCGCTCCTGGAACTGCGGCGCTGAGGGCGAGACAGACGATCCTGAGATCCGGGAGCTGCGAGCTCGCCAGCAGCGCAACTTCCTGACCACCCTGTTCGTCTCGCAGGGGACGCCGATGCTGCTCGGCGGCGACGAGCGCAACCGCACCCAGGGCGGCAACAACAACGCCTGGTGCCAGGACTCGGAGATCTCCTGGTATGACTGGAGCGAGGACCGCGAGGCCGACCGGATGCACAGGTTCACCCAGCGCCTGATCCGGTTGCGGCGCGAGCACTGCACGTTCCGGCGCGAGAACTTCCTGCGGGGCGCGGAGGTCGACGGCTCCCAACTGCCCGATGTGTGGTGGTTTCGCACCGACGGGCGGCGGATGACCAGCCGTGACTGGCAGCACGGCGAGGCCGTCCTGGGGATGTTCCTCAACGGGCAGGCGATCCTGACTCCGGGCCCGCGCGGGGAGGAGATCGAGGACGACTCGTTCGTGGTCCTGTTCAACGCCCACGCCGAGGACCGGGCGTTCAAGCTCCCGCGCCGGCGGATGGGTGCGCGCTGGGCGCTCGAGCTGTGCACCGTCGATCCGGATGCGCCAGCCGGGAGCGCCACCTACGAGGCCCAGGCGCAGATCAACGTCACCGCGCATTCGATCACGATCCTGAAGCGCGTCGCTTGAGCGCCGGCCGTCCCTTTCGGGCGACCTACCGCCTCCAGCTGACGCCAGACTTCGGGTTCGCCGCCGCCCGCGCACGGATCCCCTACCTCCGTGACCTCGGGGTTTCGCACCTCTACCTGTCGCCCTCGCTGCAGGCGCGAGCCGGATCGACCCACGGCTACGACGTGGTCGATCCCACCCGGGTGTCAGACGACCTGGGGGGCGAGGAGGAACTGCGCGCCCTGGCCGGCGCCGCCCACGACGCGGGATTGGGACTGATTCTCGACATCGTCCCCAACCACATGGCCGCCGACGAGGCCAACCGGTTCTGGACCGACCCCCGGCTGCGCGAGCGCTTCTTCGATATTGATTCTGAGACTCATTCTCACCGGCGGTTCTTTGACATCGACGACCTCGCCGGAGTGCGCCAGGAGGATCCCGAGGTGTTCGAGGAGACCCACCGCCTGGTGCTGTCGCTGGTCCAGGAGGGGGTGATCGACGGATTGCGGATCGACCATCCGGACGGTCTGGCCGATCCCGCCCAGTACTTCCGGCGGCTGCGTGAGCGGGGCGTCGAGCACGTGTGGGTGGAGAAGATCCTCGAGGCCTCAGAGCGCCTGCGTGATTGGCCGGTGAACGGAACTGTCGGCTACGAGTTTCTCAATGACGTCTGCGCGCTGTTCGTCGACCGGGATGCCGAGCCGGCGTTCACCGACCTCTGGGTGTCGCTGTCGGGCGATCGCCGGATCTTTAGCCAGGTCGCCGGCGATGCCAAGCTCGAGCAGGCGTCGGGCACCTTCAGGCCTGAGATGGAGCGCTTGCAGCGCGTCCTTGACCAAGCGCTACCGGCCGCGGAGCTCGCCGAGGCGGTGGCGGCGATGCCGATCTACCGGACGTACATCGAGCCACGATCGGGGCTGGTGACCGACGACGACCGCCGCGCCATCGACCAGGCCGCGATGCCGGCCGTGATCGCCCAGTGGCTGCTGCTGCAGCGCCCCGTAGCGCCCGAATTCGTGACCCGCTTTCAACAGACCAGTCCGCCGGTGGTCGCCAAAGGAGTCGAGGACACCGCCTTCTATCGCTACGTCCGGCTGGTGGCGCTGTGCGACGTGGGGGGAGATCCCGGCCGCTTCGGCATCTCGGTCTCCGATTTCCATGCCGGCTGCCGTGAGCGCGCGGAGCGCTTTCCCCTGGCGATGCTCAACACCAACACCCACGACACCAAGCGGTCGGCCGACGTGCGGGCGCGGATCGCTGCCCTGACCTGGATCGAAGCCGAGTGGGCCGAGCGGGTGGGAGGGTGGTTGGAGTTGACCGCGCCGCTGTGCGCCGATGGCGCCCCGGACGACCTGGAACGGTATTTCCTGTTTCAGACGCTGGTCGGCGCGTGGCCGATCGAGCTGGAGCGGATCCAGGCCTACATGGAGAAGGCGCTGCGTGAGGCCAAGCGCAACACCAACTGGGTCGATCAGAACGCCGCCTGGGAGCAGGCCGTGCTCGACTTCTGCCGCGAGCTGTACTCGTTTGAGTCGTTTCTGGCCGATTTCCGGCCGTTCGTGGCTCGCGTCGCCAAGCTCGGCGATCGGATCTCGCTCGGCATGGTGGCCCTCAAGCTGACCGCTCCGGGGGTGCCCGACATCTATCAGGGCGACGAGCTCGGCTTCCGGGCCCTCGTCGATCCCGACAATCGCCGGCCCGTCGACTGGGACTGGCATCAGGCGATGCTGTCTCGCCTGCAGGGGGGCTCGCCGCCGGACGCGGCGACCCGCAAGCTGTGGCTGACCAGCCGGCTGCTCCAGCTGCGCATCCGCCAGCCCGGCGCCTTCCAGGGCGATTACGAGCCGCTGGACGCCGGCGAGTCGACTTTGGCCTACCTGCGGGGCGGCCGGGTGCTGGTGCTCGTCGCCACCCGGGAAGCCCTCGACGAGGACTCGTTCAGCGGCGTCCCGGCCGGCTCCTGGCGCGACCTGCTCACCGGCCGGGTCCAGCGGCTGGGATCCTCGGTGGCCCTCGCCGATCTCCTGGGGCCACTCGGGTTCGCCGTGCTGGAGCGCCTCTAGTGTCTCACTAGCCTAGGCTGGTCTGACCGGGGTTGGTCGTGTACCGACCCGAGGCGTTTCCCTGGCACGCCGCTGGCCAGAGTGCGATCCTCACGGTCTGACAGCGCCAACGACAAGGAGCCAGCGATGACAGGCAAGGCTGATTTCAGCGAGCAGGATTGGGACGTCGTCCTCCAGGGGCCGCCCAGCGCCGGGATGATCGTAGTCACCGCGCAGAAGGGCGGGACATTCCGAGAGACGATCGCGCTGGCCAAGGCCTACACCGAGGCCCGTAAGCAGCATGGCCAGAGCCAGCTGCTCGACGAGATCGTGTCGGCCAAGCCCGAGATCGACCACACCCGCTATCACTCCATGGACGAGCTTCGCCAGCACGGCCTGCAGCACATTCGCGATGCGGTGTCGCTCCTGCAGGGCAAATCCACCGCCGAGGAGCTCGATGAGTACAGGCGCTTTGTCGTGACGCTGGCCGAGAAGGTCGCCAATGCCCACCGGGAGGGCGGCGTCGCGGTCAGCGACGCCGAGCAGCAGGCCATCGACGAGATCTCCGGGGCGCTGGAAGCGGCGGGCCAGTAGAAACCGCCGACCTGCGACGATTGGCCCGTGGATCTGGCCGCGGCCTACGAGTCGGTCATCAAGGAGGCGAGGGCGCTGCTCCCGGACGGGGTGGTGGTGGTCGACGCCCACACTCATCTCGGCGCCGACGAGGACGGACAGTCGCTGGATCCGGCCAGCCTGCTGGCCTTCCTGGATCAGGTCGACCCCACCGCCCGCGCCTGCACGTTTCCCTTTCACGATCCTGAGCGCGAGCCGGCCTACCGGCTCCCCAACGATCGTGTGCTGCAGTGGGCCGAGGAGTCCGGCGGGCGGCTGTATCCCTACTGCCGCCTGAACCCGTTCGAGGATCCCGTCGGCGAGGCGGAACGCTGCCTGGCCAAGGGGGCCCGGGGGATCAAGCTGCACCCGCGGGCCCAGGCGTTCGGGTTCGGCGACGAAGCCGCCGAGTCGATCTGGAAGGTCGCCGACGAGGCAGGGGTTCCGATCCTGATTCACGCCGGCCGCGGAATGCCCCGGATGGACGCGCTCGCCGACCTGGCGCTGCGCTTTCCCGACGTCACCCTGGTGCTGGCCCACGCGGCGATCGCCGATCAGGGGATGTTCGCCTCGCGGTTGGGCGATCACCCCAACGTCTTCTATGACACCTCCACCTTCTCGATCTTCGATCAGGTCGAGCTGTTCGCCCGCGTCCCGGCGGAACGGATCGTGTTCGCCTCAGACGTCCCCTACGGGCGGCCCGTCGCCGCCCTGCACGCCGCCCTGCGGATCGCCGCCTACGCCGGCCTGGACGACCGCCAGCGCGCCGCCCTGGTGGGGGGGACGATGACCGACATCCTGGAGGGCCGCGCGCGGGCCGATCCCCAGCCCCCTCGGCTGCCCGAGATCCGTCCCGTCAGCGGCCGGCTGACCAGGGTCAACGCCTACGTGCTGATGGCGTTCGCGGCCGTCCTCGGCGCCGCACCGCCGCCCGACTTCACCCGCAGCCTGCCGTCCATAGCTCTGGCCCGGGCCGCGTGCCGCGACCCCGAGCCGGGCGCTGTCGGCCCGGCGCTGGAACGGATCGACGAACTGCTGTCCGCGGCCGAGCAGCTGCTGGCCGCCGGCGGCGAGCAGACCCGCACCGCGTTCGGGCTGGTGATGGCCGCCGGCGTCCTCGCCGCCACCGAGCCACTGCCTGCCGCCGAGCCGGTGTCCGCCGCCGAGCCGGTGTCCGCGGCCGAGCCGGTGTCCGCCGCCGCGCCGCTGTCCGCGGCGGGCCAGAGCTAGCCGGCCGCCCCGGGGGTCACCGGGGTACAGGCGATCGGCGGGACGGCAACTCGCTGCAGCGCGGAACCGAACGCGGTCTCGGCCAGTGATCCGGCGACGGCATCGGAGAGCAGGGCGCCACTGCTTCCACAAGGGGTGAGGCTGTTGAGCAGCACGATCACCGATCCCTGGCGCTTGGGCAGGTACCAGAGTTCTGCGCTGTAGCCGGGCGGGGAGACCACACCGTTGTGTCCAAGCAGACCCCCGGCATTGATCACGCCCAGGCCGTAGCCGAGCATCAGCCCTGTGTTCAGCCCGGTGCCGGCCAGTGGCAAGAACAGCGATGGGAACGGCCCGACCTGAAGCCGCAGCCGTTGCGTGGCCCGCTTCAGCAGCGAGCCGGTGCCCAGGGCCCGGGCCCACACCTGCAGATCGCCCAGAGTGGAGATGATGTTGCCGGCGCCGAACGTCGCCGAGGGGCTGAGGAGAGGACCGGGCAGATATTGCGTGATTGCGCCGGCGGCAGTGACCTTGGGCAGGTATCCGACAGTGGCCGGACGAGGCACGGCCAGGCTCCGGGTGGGGAAGCTGGTGTGGCGCAGATGCAGCGGATTGAAGATGAGCCGGCGCAGCAGGGTGCCGAACGGCTGGTGGGTCACCCGCTGAGCGATGATCGCCAGCAGCATGTAGTTGGTGTCGGAGTAGTCGACGACACCGGGCGGGTAGGCAGCACCCTGCTTGATGGCGAGATCGACGAGCTGCTGGGGCTGCCAGTAAAGCGAGCAGCCCGGAGACGGCTGGCCGAGGATGCAGCGCTTGGCGAGCGACTTCGACAGCAGCGATCCGGGGGTGCCCTCGTCCCAGATGCCGCTGGTCATGTTGAGCAGCATCCGGATCGATATCCGCTTGGCGTTGGGTACCCGCGGCTCCCACTTCGATATCGGGTCGTCGAGGCGCAGCCGGTGGCGGTCGACCAGCTCCAGAATCACCGTGCCGGTGAACGTCTTGCTGATGCTCCCGATGCGGAAGTGGTCGTCGATCGTCATCCGCCGCCCCGAAGCTGCGCTTCCGAACGCGCGTGCGTAACGTCCGACCGTCGAACCGGTGACCCCGATGACTCCACCGGGGACCCCGAGCCTGCGCACGGCTGTCACGACCCGGCCGAGCCGCGAGTCGAGTCGCGCGTGGGAGGCCGTCTTTGCTGCTGCGCCGCCCGGGCAACAGATCAGGCCCGCCAGGACGAGACCACAGAGCAGCGCCGGGAGGCGCCGCGGGCGGTTGATCGAGCCTGGCCGGGACATGACCAGCGCGACAGCCTAACGCCAACCACGGCGCTTTGATCAGGGTCCGGGTGCCGGCCATCGCGATCGCCTTCTCCCCGGCCCCGGCCCCAGCCCCGCCCCAGCACCCGCCCTGCCTCGGATTCGCCCCAGCAGTCCACCACTATGATCGCTGCAATGGCGATCCAGTGGGCCGGTTTGGGACCGGAGCTGTTGCTGAAGCTCGATCGTTCCCTCGCCGAGCCGCTCCGTTCACAGCTCGAGCGCGAGCTGCGCGAAGCGATTCGCTCGGGCCGGCTGGCGGCCGGGGAACGGCTCCCCTCCTCCCGCAACCTGGCCTCCGAGTTGGGGATCTCCCGGGGACTGGTGCTCGAGTGCTACAGCCAACTCCAGGCCGAGGGCTTTCTCACCTCGCACACCGGCTCGGCCACCCGGGTTGCTGCCGGGGCCCTGGCGCCGGTCGAGCTGCCGCCCCGGCCCGCGCCGGGGCCGCGACTGGCGGTGGACTTCCGGCCCGGGGTTCCCGACCTCACGAGCTTCCCGCGCACCGACTGGGCGTGGGCGCTGCGCGAGAGCTGCCGCAAGGCCACCCCCGCCGAGTTGGGCTACGGCGATCCGCGCGGAACCGACGGACTGCGCCAGGTCCTGTCGGCGTATCTGCGCCGCGTCCGCGGCGCGGTGGCCGAGGCCGAGCGGATCGTGATCTGCGCCGGCTTTGCCCAGGGGATCAACCTCGTGCTGCGCGCTCTCGCCCAGGACGGGATCCGCCGGGTTGCCATCGAGGATCCCGGGGACAACGATTACCACGAGATCTCGCGGCGACTGGGCATCGAAGCCGTGCCGGTGGCGATCGACGAACGCGGCATCGAAGTCGACGCGCTCGCCGACAGCGGCGTCCGCGCGGTCGTCCTCACCCCCACCCACCAGTTCCCCACTGGGGTCGCGCTGGCTCCCGAACGTCGTCAGGCACTGGTCAGCTGGGCCAACGACCACGACGCCACGATCATCGAGGACGACTACGACGCCGAGTTTCGCTACGACCGCGACCCTGTCGGCGCGCTGCAGGGGCTGGCCCCGGATCGGGTCGCCCTGATCGGCACGGTCAGCAAGTCGCTGGCGCCGGCGCTTCGGATCGGCTGGGTGGTGTGCCCGGCGGGGCGGTTGGAGGCGATCATCGAAGACAAGCGGATAAGCGACCGCGGTTCACCGACGCTCGAGCAGCTGGCGCTGGCGGCGTTGATCGAGTCCGGTCGCTTCGATCGGCACCTGCGCCACATGCGCGGCGTTTACGGCAAGCGCCGTGACGCGCTGGTCGACACCCTGGACGAGCACGCCCCGGGTGTCGCTCTGCACGGACTCGCGGCCGGGTTTCACGGTATCGCTCACCTGCCGCCGGACGCTGACGAGCCGGCGATCGTCGAGCAGGCGCGGTCCCGCTCGATCGGCATCTACGGGATGTCCTCGTATCGGCCCAGCCGGCGCAGTGGCGCGCCCCAGCTGGTGCTCGGGTTCGGAAATCTCAGCGAGGCGGCGATTCAGCGGGGCATCCGGGCCATCGGCGACCTGCTCTAGAGCGACACGCGCCGATAAAGCAAGTGGCCCTCTGACTCACGGTCCAATTGGCTCTTCTCGGTGAGCCGCTTGCCACCTAGATTGACCGGGCCATGCCAGCCCGCCTCCCCAAGCTCTCGATCCTCTCGGCCCCGGGAGCCACCGCTCTGCTGGGCAGCTCGATCCTGGCCCGTCTACCGCTGGCCATGTTCAGCATCGCCCTGCTCGTCCACGCCCAACGTCTCACCGGTTCGTTCGCGGTGGCCGGTCTGGTCAGCGGCGCGTATGCCATCGCCGGGGCCGTTTCGGCGCCGGTTCTCGGTCAGGCCGTGGATCGTTGCGGCCAGACCCGGGTCCTGATCTCAGGCGCCGGGCTCACCGCCGTGCTGCTGATCACGATCGGGTTGCTACCCCACAGCGCTCCGTCCCTCCTCCTGGTGGCCCTGGCGGGCGGCAGCGGCCTGGCCACACCGCCGCTGGCCGCGTGCGTGCGGACGCTGCTGCCGGATATCGTGGCCGAGCCCGGGCGCCTGCCGGCACTGTTCGCGTTTGAGTCGACAGTGCTCGAGCTGACCTTCGTGTTCGGTCCGCCGCTGGCCCTCGGCCTGGGGCTGCTGTGGTCCACCGGTGCGGCGCTCGCGCTCAGCGGCCTGGTGATGCTCGTCAGCACGATCGCCTTCGCCACGCGGCCCGCGTCACGCCGCTGGCGGCCCGACACCCTTATCCGGCGTCCGCGCGGCGGATCGCTGCGCTCACCGACGATGCGGACCTTGGTGCTGGTGCTGCTCGGAACCGGCGCGGTGTTCGGGGCCACCGAGGTCGGCGTGACCGCGGCCACCAAGGCACTTGACAGTGCCGGCGCGGCGGGCCCGCTTCTCGGCCTGTGGGGCATTGGGTCGCTGCTGGGCGGGATTGCCACCACCCGGCTGGGCGGGGGCGCTCGCCAGGCCCGGGGCCTGACCGCACTGGTCGCCGCCCTCGCGCTGACCCACGGAGCCTTGTTCCTGGCCACCGGTAGCCTGCCGGCGATCGCTGCCTTGATCCTCCTCGCCGGAGCGACCATCGCTCCCACATCGGCCACGATCTACGCGATGGTCGACCGAGCCGCTCCCGCCGGCGCGCGCACCGAGGCCTTCTCCTGGGTGATGACGGCCACGTCCACCGGTGGCGCGGCCGGCGCCGCCGCGGCCGGGGCCCTGGTCCAGAGTGCTGGTGCCCCGGCCGCCTTCGCGCTGGCGGGGATCTGCGGCGCGCTGGCCCTGGCCGTCGCGCTCCGCGGCGCGGGGGCGCTCGACGGTGCCGCGGCGCCGGCGATCGACCTGGCGCAGCCCGTGCCGGCCTGAGCCCGGCGAGCGCAGCTAGCCTCAACTGATCGCCCGCGCGTTCATCACCGGATCGGCCGACGGCCTGGGACTCGAGCTCGGCCGCCGGCTCCAAGCCGCCGGCTACGAGGTCGTGCTGCACGGCCGCAGCGAACAGCGCGCTCGTGATGCCCAGGCGGCGGTGCCGGGGGCCCTGGCGCTGAGTGGGGATCTGGCCAGCATCGGCCAGACGGTTGACCTTGCCGAGCGGGCCAACGCCAACGGCGCCTTCGACGTCGTCGTCCACAACGCCGCCGTCGGCTACCGGGAGCGCCGTTGGTTGACCGAGGATGGGCTCGAGCACGTGTTCGCGGTCAACGTCCTGGCGCCCTATCTGCTGACGGCTCTGATGCGCCCTCCGGCGCGGCTGATCTACCTGACGTCGGGACTGCACCGCCAGGGATCGCCGCAGCTCGACGACCTGGCCTGGGAGCAGCGCCGCTGGAGCGGAATGCAGGCCTATTCGGATTCGAAGCTGCTGGATGTGGTCCTGGCCTTCGCGGTGGCCCGGCGCTGGCCGCAGGTCAGGTCCAATGCCGTCGAGCCGGGCTGGATCGCCACCAGGATGGGCGGCGCCGGAGCGCCCGGGACCCTCGCCCAGGGAGTCGACACGCAGTTCTGGCTGGCCACCAGCGACGAGCCGGCCACGGGGCGGGTGTTCGAGAGCCGGCGCCCCACCCGCCCGCACCCGGCGGCGGCGGATCACAGTGTCCAGGATCAGCTGCTCGAGACCTGCGCGGCGATGAGCGGGGTTTCGCTCCCGGATTCTGGGCCGTAGCCCAACGCACCCGATCATGGGGCAGCGCCCGTCACCGACGCCCGGTAGGGTCTGGGCGCGGCCATGCGCGTCCTGGTGATCTCCTGGGAGTACCCGCCGATAATCGAAGGCGGGCTGGCTCGCCACGTCCGCAAGCTCTGCGAGCACCTCGTCGCCGAGGGCCTGGAGGTCCACGTCCTGACTCGCGGCGGGGGCCGGCTTCCGGCCACCGAGGATCGCCACGGGGTCATCGTCCACCGCCTGCAGGAGCCTCCGTTCCCCAAGGACGTCAAGGCGTTCGTGCGCTGGGTGCAGACGATGAACGACGACATGCGCGAGCTCGGAGACGAGCTGTCTGAGAGCCTGCGGTTCGATCTCGTGCACTCCCACGACTGGCTCGTCGCCGGCGCGGCCGAGCAGATCGCCCGCGGCAGTCAGCGTCCGTGGCTGGTGACGGTTCACGCCACCGAGTACGGGCGCCACCAGGGCTGGGTGCAGAGGTATCCGCAGTCGCACATCCACGCCGCCGAGCGCGACATGGTCCGCAGGGCCGATCACGTGATCACCTGCTCGCGCTACATGCGCAGCCACGTCTCAACCGTGTTCGGCGTTCGTCCGGGGCGGATCACGGCGATGCAGAACGGCATCGACCCGCGAGATCTCGAGCCCGTCGTCGACGACCTCGACGCGCTGCGCGCTCGCTACGCCCAGCCCGACGAGCGGCTGGTGCTGCTGGTGGGGCGGCTGGTCTACGAGAAGGGCTTTCACCTCGCCCTCGACGCGCTGGCCCCGGTGATCGGCAAGCTCGGCAAGGTGCGGTTCGTGGTCGCCGGCACAGGCACGGCCGAGGCCGAGCTGCGCCGCCAGGCCTGGCGCCTGGGCCTGTCTCGCAAGGGAGTGTTCCTGGGCTGGGTGGGCGACGACATGCTGCATTCGCTGTATCGCATCGCCGACCTGTGCATCGTGCCGTCGATCTATGAGCCGTTCGGGATCGTGGCCCTGGAGGCGATGGCGTCCGGGTGCCTGTGCGTGGTGGCCGACACGGGGGGTCTTCGCGAGGTGGTTCCCGGCGACGGGACCGTCGGACTGCGGTTCCCCTCCCGGGACACGGCAGCGCTGGGAGCGATCCTGGAGCGAGTCCTGACCGACGATGCCGAGCGCGCCCAACTGGTGGCCGAGGCGCGCGAGCACGTGTTGCGCTTTGACTGGACCGAGGTGGCGCGCCAGACGCTCGGCGTCTATCGCGACCTCACCGGCGGCCGGGCCAGGCGGTCCGCACCGACCGCGACCTGACCCCAGATTTTAAACGCAGAGGGCCCGGATCGCTCCGGGCCCTCTGGAAGCTTCGCCGGTTGGCGATCGGTTACATCATCCCCGACATGTCGGGCATGCCACCGCCGCCGGGCGCACCGCCGCCGTCCTTCTCAGGCACCTCGGCGACGATTGCCTCGGTGGTGAGAATGTTCTTGGCGATCGAGGCGGCGTTCTGCAGCGCGGAGCGCGTGACCATCGCCGGGTCGATGATGCCCTCGGCGACGAGGTCGACGATCTCGCCGTTGGCCGCGTTGAGGCCGTGGCCCTTCTTGGCCTTGCGGACGTCGTTGACGACGACCGAGCCCTCCAGGCCGGAGTTCTCGGCGATCTGACGGAGCGGCTCCTCGAGCGCGCGGTAGACGATCTTCGCGCCCGTCTGCTCGTCCGGGAGCTCGATCGAATCGATGCTGAGCGCCTTCTGGGCGACCAGCAGCGCGACGCCGCCGCCCGGCACGATGCCCTCCTCGAGGGCGGCACGGGTGGCCTGCAGCGCGTCCTCGACGCGGTGCTTCTTCTCCTTCATCTCGGTCTCGGTGGCAGCGCCGACCTTGACCACGGCAACGCCGCCCGACAGCTTGGCGAGGCGCTCCTGGAGCTTCTCGCGGTCGAAGTCGGAG
>DASXJY010000012.1:0-6774 GCA_036497115.1 Solirubrobacteraceae bacterium | reverse complement strand
TGTCGCCGCGCCCAGAAATGCTCCTCGGAGCCCGACCGCCCCGGCCGCTGCGCCGGCCAACGGTGGCCCGATCAGCTGGCCGATGGCCAGCATCGTCATCACCGCGGCCACCCCCGCCGAGGGGCGTCGCGCGAACACCTCCGCGCTCCACAGGGTCTGCAGCGCGACCACCCCGTTGTAGGCCCCCCCGAATCCGATCCCCGCCGTCAGTGCCGCCGGCACGGATCCCGGCCACACCGCCAGGAGCCCCAGCGATCCGGCCATCAGACCGGCGCAGAGCACGAACGCCCCGCGCTGGCCGACGCGCCGCATCAGGTCGGCGGCGAGGGTCCCCGCGATGCTGGCCACGCCCACCAGCATCAGAAAGCCGCGCGCCGTGCCCTGCCCCAGCCCGCCCGAGGACTGCAGCAGCTCGACGGCAAACGTCCAGAACACCGAGGCGCCGAGTCCAATCAGCAGCGCTCCGCTCAGCAGGGGACCCGAACGCGGGCACACGAACCACGACGGCCGCAGCGCCGGCAGCTCGCCGGGCGAAGCCCCACGGCCGGGTGGGAGCAGCCGTGCGCAGGTCAGGGTGACGATGGCTCCCAAGCCGGCCCAGATCAGCCACGCCGGACGCCAATCGTCGCCGAGCAAGATCGCGATCGGCGCCGCCAGCGCCACCCCCCACCCCGTGCCCGAGGAGATCGCCGCCAGGGTGCGCCCGCGCCGCGCTGGGCGCACGCCGGTGGCGACTATGTCGGAGAACGGCGGGAACACCAAGCCGGCGCTCGCCCCGGCCACCAGCACACTCACGCACAGGCCGGCGCTCGTTCGGGTCACTCCTGCCGAGGCCATCCCCAGGGTCGCGCACGCTCCCCCGGCCACGACCACCGCCCGGCCGCCGACCCGCGCCACCAAGGCCACGGCCACGGTGCCGGCGATCAGATACGAGCCATACCCGCCGGCGGCGATCAGACCCAGCGCTCCGGTGCTCAGGTGGTAGCTGGCCCGGATGCTCGCCAGGAGCAGCCCGTAGCCGTAGCGGGCCATGCCGAACGAGCAGCCCACAGCCGCGATCCCGGCCGCCGCTATGACCACCGGGTTTCGCTGGGCGGTCACGGCACCAACCGCTCGGTGGTGTGCTGCAGCGGGCAGCCCTCACCGGTGCCACAGCAGATCGAGCGGTCACAGAGACGGCAGGTCGCCACCGCCCCGGCGCGATCGGCGGCCAGCACGGCCGTGATGCGCTCCAGCAGCGGCAGCAGTTTTGCCCGCTCGGCAGCGCTCAGCGAAGCGGTCAGCTGTGACAGCGCAGCGGCGCGACGGCGCCGGACGGCGGCGGCGGCGGCCAGTCCGGCGGCGGTCAGGCGCAGCGCCCGAGTGCGACCGTCAGGCCCGGCCCGGCGCTCCAAGAGCCCCTGCGCCTGGAGGCGATCGACGACTCGCACCGTGCCGGGCTGGGAGATTTGCAGCGCCACGCGCAGGGAGTCCAGCGGCTCGTCGGGATAGGCCTCGAGGTGGACCAGAGCCGCCGGCACCGCCCCGCCGTGGGCGAGATCGTCTTCGGTCGCGGCGCGCATCCGGTCGGCGGCCGAGAGGGCAACGACCCCCAGAAGCTGATCCAGGCGGTCACTCTCCATCCCGCAAGAATAACTTACTCATGCATCTTTTGCGGCCCCCGCCGCACGTATCGGCTCCGGATTCCCCGCCCGGTCCCTCGGGCTAATCGAGCCGGTACTCGCCCCGGGCCACGACCACCGCGCTGCCCCCCACGGCCACCCGCTTGACCTGCTCGGCCGAGCCCTCCGCCAACGCCTGCAGCCGCGACGGACGGCCGATCTCGACGCCCTGCTCGATCTCGAGCCGCTCGCCGAAGCGCGTGCGGCCGTGGCGGGCGAGATGAACGGCCAGGGGCCCGGCCGCCGATCCCGTCGCCGGGTCCTCGGCGACGCCCAGGGCGGGACCGAACATCCGCGTCTTGACGCGCTTGCCGGCCACCGCAAAGCAGCTCACGCCGAAGGTCCCCAGCTCGGCCACCGCCCTCAGGTCAGGACGCAGCGCGGCCACCGCGGGCTCGTCGGGGAGCTCCACGAAGGCATGGCGCGGGCCGTTGTCATAGATCTCGATCGGCAGCGCGGACCGCTCCAGCCCCAGTGCGGCCAGCAGCTCGTCGGCACACCGCAGCTCCTCCCAGGTCGGGATCGGCTGCTCCATCTCGCCGGACACCGGCGCGCCGCCCTCGCGCCGCAGGGAGACGGTGATCGGTCCCGCACCGGTGCGCAGCCGTACGGTGTCGGTGCCGAGACGCTCGCCGAGGATGAACGCGGTGCCGAGCACCGGGTGGCCGGCGAACGGGAGCTCGGCGGCCGGCGTGAAGATCCGGGCCCAGGCGTGCTCGGCGTCGCCGCCGGGCAGCAGGAACACCGTCTCCGACAGGTTGAGCTCGCGGGCGGCACGCTGCATCAGCTCGTCACCCAAGCCCTCGCCGTCGGTGAAGACCGCCACCGGATTGCCCTCCAGCGGCACGTCGGTGAACACGTCGACGACGACGTATTCACGCACGGCTACAGGGTTCCGGGAGCTGTCGTCGTCGCCACGGCGCAATCGTAGCGGCGGCCGTGATGATCACATTGCCAGTCAACCTACAGGGCGATGGGAACCTCGCCTCACCCTCTCAGCGTCCGGCCGGATCGTGCTCCTCTCCAGGGCCCACAAGCAGCTGTGGTCGGCACCCCGGTCACGTCACTAGCACCGGCCCGGCTGGGCGTCGGCGCGGCGCACCGGTTCGCGTCTACTCGTCCGCCATCGCCAGCAACGTCGTGACCGTGGTCCAGTTGCGGGCGGTGGCGGTGACGCCGAGGTCCTTGCCGGCCAGGCGGTTCCACAGCTTGGAGCGCGCAACCCCGTCCGGATGCCAGGCGTAGAGCTCGCGGCCGTCGACAACCAGCGCCTCGGGCTCGACCACCAGCTCGCGCAGCTTGTCGGCCCGCGCGTCATCGATCGGCTCAGACAGGAAGCTCACCTGGTAGCGCTTGGGGTTATCGGCGACGTGGCCCAGCGGGTTGGCCTCGACGATCCGGGCCAGCTCGTCCCGGGTGCGGACCACCACCGGAACCTCGAAGCCGAACTCCGCGGCGATCAGCGCCTGGCAGTCACGCGCGAGCTCGTCCGGCGCGGAGTCGCTGGAGAGGACGATGTTGCCGCTCTGCACGTAGGTGCGGGCGTCCTCATAGCCGGCGCCGGTCAGCAGGGAGCGAAGTGCGGGCATGGCAACCCGCCGGCTGGGGCCGAGATTGATACCGCGTAGAAGGACTATCTGGCGCAATTTGAGGCAGTGTGGCAAAGCATCAACGCGACGTGATCGCAGCTCGCCGCAGCGCTCGGTAACGTCGCGATCGTGGAGCAGGGGTCCGTCGCTTCCAACAGCAACGACACCGCGGTGGTCACCGCATCGGCGGTCAGCCGGCGCTATGGCCAGGGTGACACCGCGGTAACGGCGCTGCGCGAGGTCTCGGTCGAGATCGAGCGCGGCAAGCTGACCGCGGTGATGGGGCCCTCGGGATCGGGCAAGTCGACGCTGATGCACATCCTGGCCGGTCTCGACAAGCCCACCGACGGATCGGTGTTGGTGCAGGGCACCGAGATCACGCGGCTCGACGACGACGCACTGACTCGCCTGCGCCGAGACCACATCGGGTTCGTGTTTCAGTTCTTCAACCTGCTGCCGATGCTCGATGCTCGGGAGAACATCCTGCTGCCGCTGGCGATCGCCGGCCGGGATCCGGATCCGCAGTGGTTTGAAACCGTGATCGCCGAGACCGGGCTGGGCGACCGTCTGTCGCACCGCCCCTCCGAGCTCTCCGGCGGCCAGCAGCAGCGCGTGGCGATCGCCCGCGCCCTGGTCAGCCGGCCCACGGTGCTGTTCGCCGATGAGCCGACTGGAAACCTCGACTCGACCGCCAGCGACGAGATCCTGCAGCTGCTGCGAAGGTCGGTGGACTCGGTGGGCCAGACGGTGGTGATGGTGACCCACGACCCTCGCGCCGCCTCGATCGCCGACCGGATCCTGTTCCTCTCCGACGGGCGCATCGTCAAGGACCTGGAGCGCTCCAGCGAGGACCAGATCGTCGACGCCATGAAGGGCCTCGCCGCCTAGATCCGATGCTCCGGGTCGCGCTCAAGGGTCTCGCCACGCGCCGGCTTCGGGCCCTGCTCACGGCGCTGGCGATCGTGCTCGGCGTCGCGCTGGTGGCCGGAACCTACGTGCTCACGGACTCGATCACCGGCGCCTTTGACTCGATCTTTCAGACCGTCTACCGCGGCACCGACGCAACCGTCACCGGGCGCAGCGCGATCGACTCAAACGCCAATGCCGGCGCCGTCGGCGGCGGTGCGGCCACTCCCTCGTTTCCGGAGTCGGTGCTGGCCCGGGTGCGGCGGCTGCCCGACGTGGCCAACACGCTCGGCGGGGTCTCGGGCAGCCCGCAGCTGGTCAAGGAGGGCAAGGCGATCACCTTCGGCGGGGCTCCCAACCTGGGCTTCAGCGTCGATCCGTCCAAACCTCAGTTCAACTCTCTGAAGCTCGTCAACGGGCATTGGCCCGGCCCGTCCGAGGTGGTGGTTGACACCAACACGGCGGCCAAGAAGGATCTCCGCCCGGGCGACGCGATCGGGGTGCAGGCCACCGGCCCCGTGCTGGCGATGCGGATCTCGGGCCTGGTCCGGTTCGGCTCATCGAGCTCGCTGGGCGGCGCGACACTGGCCGGGTTCCAGCTGGCAACCGCGCAGCGGCTGTTCGGCAAGGTGGGAAAGCTCGACGACATCAGGGTGACGGCCAAGCCCGGGATCAGCCCGCAGCGGCTCGTCCAGCAGATCCGCACCGTCCTGCCCCGCGACACCCAAGTCCGCACCGGCGCCCAGGAGGCCACCAAGGACGCCGCCACCACCAACGGCTTTCTGTCCTTTTTGAAGACGTTCCTGCTGGTGTTTGCCGGGGTGGCCCTGTTCGTCGGCAGCTTCGTGATCGCAAATTCCCTCTCGATCACGATCGCCCAGCGGACCCGCGAATTCGCAACCCTGCGAACGCTGGGAGCATCGCGGCGGCAGGTGCTCCGCTCGATTCTCGCCGAGTCGCTGGTCGTCGGGATCATCGCCTCGGTGATCGGGCTGCTGGTTGGACTGGCCCTGGCCCAGGGACTGTTCGCGCTGTTCAACGCCGCCGGGCTGACGCTGCCCAACAGCGGCACGGTGGTCAAGCCCAGAACGATCCTGGTCTCGATCCTGGTCGGAGTTGTCGTCACCGCGCTGGCCAGCCTGCGCCCAGCGCTGCGGGCCACGCGGGTCGAGCCGATCGCCGCCGTGCGTGAGGGGGCCGTGCTCCCCGAGGGCAGATTCTCCTCGAAGCACCGCACCACTGGCGCGGCGGTGGTGGCGGCATTGGGGTTCACAGCCGTGGTGCTCGGCCTGTTCGTAGCCAGCGGCACCGGGCCGGTCCTGGCGCTGATGGGTCTCGGGGCGCTGCTGGTGTTCCTCGGCGTGGCGCTGCTGTCGGCGCGGATCGTGCCGGTGCTGGCGAGCTGGCTGGGGTGGCCCGCGACCAAGCTCGCCGGGGCGATCGGACGGCTGGCCCGGGACAACGCGCGGCGCAACCCCCAGCGCACCGCCTCCACCGCGTCCGCGCTGATGATCGGCCTGGCGCTGGTGACGCTGGTGGCGATCCTGTCGGCCGGTGTGATCAGCAATTTCAAGGGAGCGGTCAACGACCTGTTCACCGGCGACTACGCGATCACCGCCCAGAACAACTTCTCGCCGATTCCCGTTTCGGCCGGACAGGCGGCGGCGCGGACGCCGGGCGCGACCGCCGTCGGCGACGTGCGCAGCGGCCAGGGACGGGTCTTCGGACACAACGAGCAGCTCACCGCGGTCAACCCGGCGATGCGCCGTGTGGTGCGGCTGAACTGGACCCACGGGAGCCAGGGCGTGTTTGCCTCGCTCGGCGCCAGCGGTGCCTTTACGACCGACTCCTACGCCTCAAAGCACCATCTGCGGCTCGGCTCGTCCCTCTCGATGACAACTCCCACCGGCGCCCGCGTGCCGCTTGTCGTCAGGGGCATCTTCAAGCCGCCCAACGGCGGATCGCCGTTCGGGGTGGTGACGATCTCGGCGGCGACCTGGGACCGGCTCTACCAGCCGCCGCAGAACCTCTATACGTTCGTGAGGATGACCGGCGGCGAGACGGCGGCCAATCAGGCCGCGCTGAGCCGGCGACTGGCCAGCTTTCCCAATGCCAAGGTGCAGACGCGCCAGAAGTTCATCGACAACCAGATCTCGGGACTAACCCAGGTCCTGAACATCCTCTACGTGCTGCTGGCCCTGTCGATCATCGTCAGCCTGTTCGGGATCGTCAACACGCTGGTTCTGTCGGTGTTCGAGCGCACCCGGGAGATCGGCATGCTGCGCGCGGTCGGCACCACCCGCCGGCAGGTGCGCCGGATGATCCGCCACGAGAGCGTGATCACCGCCCTGATCGGCTCGGTGATCGGAATCGCCCTGGGGATCGCCTTCGGGGCCCTGCTGGCCGCCCGCGTGAGCTTCATCGCGTTCACGATCCCGATCAGCTCGCTGATCGCGTTCCTGATCGCGGCCTGGATCGTCGGGCTGGTGGCGGCGATCTTCCCGGCCCGGCGCGCTTCCCGCCTGCAGCCGTTGCAGGCGCTGGCCTACGAGTAGGCGCCGGCGCTCAGAACAGCGGATCCTGGCCGGGAATCTCTGCTCGCTCGCGCCCCGGCCCCG
>DASXJY010000011.1:0-13200 GCA_036497115.1 Solirubrobacteraceae bacterium | reverse complement strand
TCGCGGTCCGCGCCGCTCGCTGAGCGGCCTCGAGCTGATCGAGGTTCCCGCCGGCGAATGCCTGCTCGGGGCGGGACCGGAGGGGTTTGCCTACGACAACGAGCGCCCTCGCCACCGCACCGACGTGCGGGCCTACCTGATTGGCCGCACCCCGATCACGAACGCCACCTATCTGACTTTCGTGGAGGGGGGTGGTTACGAGCGGCGGGAATGGTGGTCCGACGAGGGATGGTCCTGGAAGGAGGACTACGACATCACGCGACCAGGTGGGTGGACGGCTGACCTCAGCGCCGAGTGGCGGCTCTCCGGGCTTGCTCCACTCGACCCCGACCGGCCCGTCGTCCACATCTCCTGGTTCGAGGCCGACGCCTTCGCCCGCGCGAACGCAGCGCGTCTCCCCACCGAAGCCGAGTGGGAGAAGGCGGCGACCTGGGAGCAGGAGTTGGGACGAGTCCGGCAGTGGCCGTGGGGCGACGAGCCGCCGGTCGCCGGCCGGCACGCCAACCTCGATCAGCTGGCCGGGGGCCCTGACCCGGTTGGCTCCCATCCCGCCGGCGCGTCGCCGTACGGCTGCCTGGGGATGCTCGGCGACGTCTGGGAGTGGACGGCCAGCCCGTTCGGTGGCTACCCGGGCTTTCGCGCCTACCCCTACCCCGAGTACTCGGAGGTCTTCTTCGGTTCCCGCTACCGGGTGCTGAAGGGCGGCTCGTGGGCCACGCGGCCGCGGGTGGCGACGGCATCGTTTCGTAACTGGGACTTCCCCGAGCGGCGCCAGATCTTCTCCGGACTCCGGCTCGCCCGCGACCTGTGAGCGGCTCATGAGGTCGGTCCAGCTCAGCCCCCAGGTCCAGGTCGACTCGTGGCTGACCGAGGACGACGAGCGCTCGCTGGCCAACGACGTGCTCGACGGCCTGACCAAGCCGTTCAAGGAGCTGGCCCCCAAGCACTTCTATGACGCGCGGGGTTCGGAGCTGTTTGAGCGGATCTGCGAGCTGCCGGAGTATTACCCCACGCGCACCGAGCTGCAGATCCTGGCCGCGCACGCTGAGGCGATCGTGCGGCTCACCGGCGCCGGCGAGCTGGTCGAGTTGGGCGCCGGGGCTTCCGACAAGGCCCGCGTGCTGCTCGACGCGATGGCCGCGGCCGGCACGCTGGATCGCTACGTCCCGCTCGATGTCTCATCGACGGTGGTGCAGGACGCCGCCGCCAGGCTCGTGGAGGACTACGAGGGATTGCGGGTCCACGGCGTCGTCGGCGATTTCGAGCGCCATCTCGGGCACGTTCCGGCGGCGGAGGGCGTACCGCGGCTGGTCGCGCTGCTGGGCGGGACGATCGGCAATTTCCCGCCCGGCACGCGCCGCGCGGTGCTGTCGAGGATCGCCACCCTGCTCGGTCCCGAGGACCGGCTGTTGCTCGGGACCGATCTGGTCAAGGATCCGGCCGTGATCGAGGCCGCCTACAACGATTCCGAAGGGGTCACCGCGGAGTTCAACCGCAACCTGCTGCACGTCGTCAACCGTGAGCTCGACGCCGACTTCTCGCCCGGCGCCTTCGAGCACGTGGCCTTCTTCGACCGCCGCCACGAGTGGGTCGAGATGCGGCTGCGGGCGATCCGGCCGTGCTCGGTGCTGATCGCCGACCTCGACCTGCGCGTCGACTTCGCTGCCGGTGAGGAGCTTCGCACCGAGATCAGCGCCAAGTTCACTCCTGAGCGCGTCGAGGTCGATCTGGAGGCCGCCGGGCTGGCCCTCGAAACCTGGTTGACCGATGAGCAGGAGCTGTTCGGGATCTCGCTGGCCAGAGCGGTCGTCTAGCCCGCGAGCTTAACCGCGGCCGGCGCCGCGGCCGCGGTGTCGTCCCTGCCCCAGCGGGCGACCGTGGCGCGCAGCCGGGGAATCGAGACGAGCGCGGCCGGCAACGGCAGCCAGACGGCGAGCGTGCGGTAGGCCAGCACGGCCGGGAGGGCGAGCTCGGGATGGACGCCGAACGCGATCAGCACGCCGGCCATGCCGCCACTCACCGAGCCGGGGATCGGCAGCGTGTTGGCGACCTGCCCGATGAAGTAGGCGAGCGCCACCACCGGCAGGGTCGGCGGCGAGCCGAAGGCGTGGAGCATCGACCACAGCACCGCGGCGTCGAACACCCAGTAGGCGGCCGCGCCGGCGATTCGCAGATCGCCGGCGCTGACCAGCGCGATGGCGTCGCGAACCGCACCCCCGGTCATTTGCGCGGCGCTGCGCACCCGCTGACTGCGACGTCGATGGTGGTCGGACTCGTGAGACGTGGCGGCGCCGGGCCCGTTTGACGGCTTGCGGGTCGCGAGCACCAGGCAGAGCCCGATGACGATCGTCGCTGCGGCCGCCGGGATCGCCCCCAACACCGCCGGTCCGTGACCGGCGACCAAGCCGAAGGCCAACGCCGCCCCGGCCAGGACGACCACGGAGAGAAAGACCGAGTACAGGAGAACCAGGAACGAGAGCAGCGTGCGGGCCGCCGACGCCGGCCTCAGACCCGCCCGCCGCAGCGCCCACACGGCCAGGGCGATGCCGCCGGCGCCGGCGGTGGGCAGCAATCGGGTGGCGGCGGCTCCGGTCAGCGTGATCTGCGCACTCTCGCGCATGCCGATCCTCGACGTGGCCCGTCCCGCGACCAGCGACATGAGCGCGACGTAGCCGGCCAGCGAGGCGCACTCGAAGGCGATGCCGAGCACGGCCCAGGCCGGACTCGCGTCAAGCCCGCGCCGCAGTGCATCGGTGATGGCATGGATCGGGCCGCCGCCGAGCACCAGGACCCCCACCGCAACGGCCGCCACGACCGCCGGTACGACCGCGCGCCGAGCCAGCGACCGGACGTCCACCGGCGGGAGGGTGAACTCGGAAACGGCTTGATCGGACGCGAGCATCGGGCTTGAACCTTGGGGGGTTACGACATCCGGTCAGTTGTACGCCGGATCGAGGCGATCGGATGTGAGATCAGTCCCATAGTCATCGGTTAGGACACCCCCGCCCGGCAAAACTCATCGCCGGGGTCATGCCCCGCCATATGATGCGGCGATGCGACGCCGCCTCCTGGTCGTCCTGTTGGTCGTGCCGCTGCTGGCCGCCTGCGGCTCGACGACGACCAAGACGGTCACCAAGACCACCGTGGCCATCGCCAGCTCCTCGACCACGCCGGCCACGTCGACGTCCGTGCCCCCGACGACCAGCAGTACCCCGTCATCGACTGAGACGACCGCGACCCCAACGACCGCGACGTCGACGACGGCGTCAGCCGCCGTCTTCTTCCGCGGGGCCGCCGGCCCCACGCGCCAGCGCCCGTCGTCCCTGCAGCTGACCGGGGACGGAACCCTGGCCGTGGAGCGCGTTCAGTGGACCTCCTGGGGCGGCCCGACGGCGACCGGCACCGGCAATGCCTTCTACCACGGCTGCACGCCGAACTGCGCCGCGGCCCCGACCCACACCGCGCTGGTGGCCATCCGGCTGTCCGGCGTCCGTTCCTGTGCGGGGCGCAGCTACTACTCGGGCGTGGCCCTCAGACTCAACTCGGGTCAGCTGCTCGACAAGAGCTTTTTGCAGCAGTCCTGGGCGCCCTGCTAGCCCTAGCTCAGCCGCTCGATGAGCATCGCCTGGCCCATCCCGCCGGCGACGCACATCGACTCGATCCCGTAGGTGCCGTCGAGCGTCCGCAGGCCGTTGATCAGGGTGGTCATGATCCGCGCCCCGGTCATCCCGAACGGATGGCCCAGCGCGATCGCGCCGCCGAACGGGTTGAGCTTCTCCTCCGCGATCCCCAGGTCCTGCCGGCAGGGGACGATCTGCGCCGCGAAGGCCTCGTTGATCTCGACGATGTCGATGTCGTCGATCACCATCCCCGTCTCCTTGAGCAGCGCCTGGATGGCGGGGATCGGACCCAGGCCCATGAGCTCAGGGCGAATCGCCGCCACCGTCGAGGCCACGATCCTGGCCATCGGCTTGCAACCGAGGGCCTTGGCCTTCTCGTCCGACATCACCAGCACCGCCGCGGCGCCGTCGTTGAGCGGGCAGGAGTTGCCGGCGGTCACCGTTCCGTCGGGTCGAAACGCCGGGCGCAGCTGAGCCAGCACCTCCATCGTGGTCCCCGGCCGCGGGCCATCGTCGGCCGACACCACCGTATCGGGAACGTCGATCTCGTTGCCCTCCTTGTCGGTGTCCTTGTGGGCGGCCACCGGGACAGGAACGATTTCCCGGTCGAAGTGACCGGACTCGCGAGCCTGCACGGCACGGTTCTGGGAGATCACCGCCCACTCGTCCTGCTGCTCGCGGGTGACGTGACAGCGCTCAGCGACGTTCTCGGCCGTCATACCCATCGGGATGTAGACGTCGTAGAGCGAGCCGTCGGATCCGTCGAGCTTGGGGTTCTTGGCCTCGTCCATCATTCCCGCCCCCAGCCCGGCGCGCGAAACCGCCTCCACGCCGGCGGCGATGTACTGATCGCCCTCACCGGCGCGCACGGCGTGGGAGGCCATCCGGATCGTCATCAACGAGGACGCGCAGAAGCGGTTCACGGTGCAGCCCGGCACGTGGTGGTCGAGCCCGGCCAGCAGCGCGGCGTTGCGGCCCACGTTGTAGCCCTGCTCGCCGATCCCCGAGGCGGCGCCCATCAGGACGTCGTCGGTCTGAGCGAAGTCGACCCCGGGGTTGCGCTCGATCAGCGTCCGGATCGGCAGAGCGGCCAGCTCGTCGGCGCGGACTGTCTTCAGCGACCCCTTGACCGCCCGTCCGATGGGCGTGCGGATCGCGTCGACGATGACTGCTTCGGGCATGGGCTCTCCTGGATCAGGGGGGTTGAGGCGGTCAGAGACCGAGGCCGCGTACGCCCTTTTCGCCCCAACCGAGGTGGTGGGCGAGCTCGTGGCGGACGGTCCGCGTCACCTGGGCCTTGAGCAGCTCCGGGTCGTGGCCGAAGTCGCGAACCAGGGTGTCACGGAAGATCACGATCCGGTCGTGGAAGTAGTCCTGGGCGACCGTGTCGCCCTGGTAGAGGCCATAGGCGCCCCGGCGAGCGCCGCGGACGTCGCGGCCGGTGTCTGACACGACCACCGCCACGTGCTCGAGCGCGCGGTGAAACTCCAGCGGAAGCTCGTCGATCGCCGATCGGACCAGGGCCTTGAAGTCCTCGTCGTCGGTGACGTCGAACAGCTCCTCGTCCTCCTCGTCGTCCGCCTCTTCGGCGTCGTCTCCCTCTCCCCACACGCCCTCGGCGGCGAGCCGCTCGGCGCGCTGCACCAAGGCCTCGAAGTCCTCCTCGGACTCGGGGTCGCGCCAGCCGGCGAGGTGGACCATGGCCAGCACCACGGCGCCGCCGATCAGCACCGCGCCGGCGCCGAACACGGCGATGCCCTGGAGCAGGCGGACCGGGAAGGAGTCGCTGAAGCCGGCAATCAGGCTGACCACGCCCAACCCGACGGTAAGGGCCGCCACCATGGAGAACAGGATGCGGCGGATGGTCGGCGGCTGCGAGCTCCCCATGGCGCTAGGCGAGGGTCCGGGCAATCACGAGACGCTGGATCTCGTTGGTGCCCTCGTAGATCTGGGTGATCTTGGCGTCGCGCAGCATCCGCTCCACCGGGTACTCCTTGACGTAGCCGTAGCCGCCGAGTACCTGCACCGCCTCGACGGTGACCTTCATCGCCACGTCGGAGCAGAACAGCTTGGCCATCGCCGAGTACTTGCCGATGTCGGGGTCAGCGCGATCGACCTTGGCGCAGGCCTGGTACAGGAGCTCCCGGGCGGCCGCACACTGCGTCTCCATGTCGGCGAGCTTGAACTGGATCGCTTGAAATGAGTTGATCGGCTGGCCGAACTGCCGCCGATCGCGCGCGTAGGCGGCGGCGTAGTCGGTGGCTCCCTGGGCGATGCCCAGCGCCTGGGCGGCGACGCCGAGCCGGGAGCGATCAAGCGTTCCCATCGCCACCTTGAAGCCTCGGTTGACCTCGCCGATGACGTTCTCCGGTGGGACTCGGACGCCGTCGAAGATCGGCTGTCCGGTCGGGGAACCTCGGATACCGAGCTTGTGCTCGAGCTTTCCCACGCTGAAGCCGGGCCGGTCGGCCTCGACCACGAACGCCGTGATCCCCCGGGAATGGCCGGCGTCGCGGTCGGTTACGGCAAAGCAGATGTAGAAGTCGGCGATCCCGAGGTTGGTGATCCAGTTCTTGGTGCCGTCGATCACCCAGTCCTCGCCGTCGCGGACCGCCCGCGTGAGCATGCCCCCGGGGTCCGAGCCGGCCTCGGGCTCTGACAGTGCAAAGGCCGGCGACCATTCGCCGGTGGCGCAGCGGGGGAGAAAGCGATCCTTGAGCTCCTCGGAGCCGAACAGCTTGATCGGCAGCGTCCCCAGCTCCTGGATCATCAGGATCAGCGCTGTCGATGCGCAGGCCTTGGCGATCTCCTCGACAGCGATGTTGAGCATCAGCGTGCCGGTGCCGGTTCCACCGTGCTCGGTCTCGAACGGCAGCCCCAGGATGTCCTGCTCGGCCAGCAGCTTGCGGAGGTCGTGCGGGTACTCCGCGTTCTCGTCGATTTCCGCGGCGCGCGGAGCGATCCGCTCCTGGGCGATCTCGCGGATCGTGGCGCGGAAATCGAGGTGCTCCTGGGGGACCGTGTAGAGCTCGGAGAGCGCGGACATCGCTCCTTGGGATCCTACGTCACCGGCGCACGCTGCCGGTCACCGCCAAGCGGAACCGGACGCGCTCCAGGCGCCACGCCGCCTGGAGGACGCGGAGATCCTTCTTCATTCGATCAGGCCGCCTCAATCGATGACCTGCGCCGGGGCCGCCGCCCCGCCCAGATAGGCGACGATGACGGCCGGATCGCGCCGGACGACCTCGGGCGCATCGTTGGCGATGACCTTCCCGAACTCGAGCACCACGACGCGGTCGCAGATGCCGAGCACCAGCCCCATGTCGTGGTCGATCAGCAGCGTCGACTGGCCGCGGTCGGCGAGATCGCGCAGCCGCCGGCCGAGCACCCAGCTCTCCCCGCTGTCCAGGCCGGCGGCGGGCTCGTCGAGACACAGCAGGCGCGGCCGGCTCACGACCGCGCGGGCGAAGCCGACGAGCTTGCGCTGTCCCTCCGACAGCTCACTGGGCAGCGCGGGCGCGATCGGATCAAGGCCCATCGTCGCCAGGGTCGCGTCGACATCGCTCGGCCCGGCTCCGGCGGCGTCGCGTGCGGCGCTGGCGCCGTCGCCGGCGGTGGCGCGTTCGCCAGCCGCGGCGACGGCCAGGTTCTCGCGCACGTCTAGGTCGTCGAACAGGTCGGTGCCCTGCCAGGTGCGCGAGCAGCCCAGCCGAGCGCGCTCGTAGGAGGCCAGCTTTTCGATATTGCGTCCGTCGAGCTCGACGACGCCGCCGCACTTCACAAAGCCCGTGACGGCGTCGATCAGCGTCGTCTTACCGGCGCCGTTGGGCCCGATCAGGCCCACCAGCTCGCCCTCCCCGACCTCCAGGTCGACGTCGGAGAGTGCGTGGACGCCGCCAAATGCCACCGACAGTCCACGGACGCGCAACACCGGCGTCCCCCGTTTCCCGCGCGGGGAGGAGGAGTTACCCGCGACGGGCCCCCGGGCCGCCGAGACTGGGTCCCGGACCGCCGCCTTGGGAAGCTCGGGATCGAAGGCGGGACGCCGATGAGTGCGGCGGTAGAAGGCGCCGGCCACGCCCTCCGGGTTCTGGATCAGGGTGACGATCAGGATCACCCCGCCGAACAGCAGAAACCAGTTGCCGTTTAGTCCGAACCACTTGTCCAGGGCGTAGGGGAACAGCGCCTGGGTGGAGACCAGCCCCGCGAACGCCGCGCCCGAGATCAGGGTGATCCCGCCGGCGTAGGCGAAGGCGATCAGGCTCAGAGCGGTGAAGGCGTCAAAGCGGTCGGCGCTCACCGAGCCGAAGTTGTAGGCATACAGCGAGCCAGCGAGACCGGCTACCAGAGCGCTGATGCCAAACGCTGCCAGCTTGACGTTGCGCGGGTTGATCGAGGCCGCCGCGGCGGCGCGCTCGTTGGAGCGCACTGCCAGCATCCTCTGGCCGAGGTTGCCGCGACGCAGCGCCCCCACCACCAGGCACAGCCCGAGCGTGACCGCCAGCACCACCCAGCCGTAAATGGGGCTGGGGACGTTCCCGTCCAGCCCGCGGAAGTGGGCGTTGGTGCCGAGGTCCAGACCCAGCAGGTGCGGCTCGGGTACCGGCGAGCCGGACTGCCCCCCACCCCAGGTGGGGTTGAGGAAGCCGAAGTTCTGGATCGCCACCGCCGCCGCCAGAGTGACCACCGCCAGGGCCACGCCGCGCACGCGCAGGGCGGAGAGGGCCGTGATCATGCCGAGCAGCACAGCCACCGCCGTGCCGATGATCGGCGCCAGCGGAAAGCCGATCCCAAAGTTGACCGCAAAGTGCGAGATGGCGAAGCCGGTGACGCCGGCCAGCGTCAGCTGCACGACCGAGATCTGGCCGACGAACCCGGTCAGCACCACCAGCGACAGCGCCATCAGAGTCCCGATCAGCGTGTTGATCAGCGCCTCGCGAAAGTCGTAGGGCAAGACCACCAGGGCCACGGCGCAGATCACCCCGGCGATTACCGCGGTGCGGATCAGGTTCTGCGGACGGGGCGCGAGCGGCAGGCGCTGCTCGACCAGGTCGCCGCGACCCGGCAGCCGGGCGCCCCTGATGTACATCGCGCCAATGATGATCAGGAAGGTCACCAGCTCCTGGATCCCCGGCACGGCGATGCCACCGGAGGTCGGAAACCACGACAGCGATGACACGTACTGCAGCAGCGAGTCGATGATGCCCAGGGCGATCCCGGCGGCGCAGGCCAGCGAGAACGATGTGAAGCGCGCCAGCAGCGCGGCGGCCAGCGCGGGCACGATCTGCAGCGGCAGAGTCTCGGAGTCAAGCGAGGTCAGCGAGGCGGCCAGGATGCCCATGCCCCCCGCGATCAGGCACGCCAACAGGGTGTTGGCCAGCGACAGCCGGTCGGGCGAGAGCCCGCCCAGCATCGCCGCCGTCTGGTTCTCGGAGGCCGCCCGGGTGGCCAGCCCGAACCGCGACCAGCGGTACAGGGACGCCAGTCCCGCGGCCAGCACGATCACGATCCCGGTGAGGATGAACCGATCCACCGGAATGACCGCCCCCAGCACCTTGACCGGAGTCTGCGGCAGTACGCTCGGCTCGGGCTGGGGCGTGGTGCCGAAGGCCAGCACCACCGTCGCCTGGGCGATCAGCAGGACCCCCAGCGAGGACACCAGCTTGGCCAGCGGCGAGGCGGTGCGCAGCGGGCGGAAGGCGACGAACTCGATCAGCACGCCCACCACCACCACGAAGGCCAGGGCGGCCACCAGCGCCGGTCCCGTCGAAAGGTGGATACCCGCGATCTGATCGGTCCGAAGCGCCCAGAACGCATATCCCCCGAGCATCGCCACCCCGCCGGTGGCCAGGTTGACGATCCCCGCCCCGCGGTAGGTCAGCACCACCCCCAGAGCCAGCCCGGCGATCAGCGCGCCGGGGCCGAGTCCGAGCAGGACGAAGAGCAGGATCTCTTTCATGCCCTGCCCCGGGGATCAGGTGGGCGGCTGCAGCCAGCCGGCCGCTTTCACGAACTGATTGTGGCCGTGGTAGGCGAAGAACTGGGTGCGGTCGTTGCACACGGCCGGAGCCGACGGGAACTGCCCGCAGTTCAGCGCCGGCGCGCCGAGGGCCAGCGGGCCCTTGAAGGCCTTGGCCTTCGCCAGCAGGGCTTGGGAGCTGATCCCGTTGTAGCCGAGCTCGTTGAGGAACTTGACGGTGGTCAGGATCTGCGAGAAGGCGACCAGGTTCCACGGGTCAGGCGCGTCGGCGGCCGGCTCCAGCTGTTTGGTCAGCTTGATGTAGGGCGGCATGCCCGGGTCGGTGGGATCGCCGTAGAGCGAGCTGGCGATCGCGTAGCTCCAGATCGGATAGTCGCCGCCCAGGCCGGCCTGGACCTGGCCGTTGAGGCACAGCGGCGCCGAGACGATTTTCTTGACGTCGGTCACGCCGAGCTGCTTGAGCCCCTTGGCCAGGTTGACACAACCCGACGAGTCGCTGTAAGGGATGATCATGTCCGCCGTCTGCACACCGGCGCTGGTCAGCGCGCCGGTCAGATCGGTCTGCGACTCGTCGTAGGAGACCGACTTGACCTGGACGCCGGCCTGCTTGAGAGCGTTGCCGATGGCCTGCGCGCCCTGAGTGATGCCGGCGATGTTGGGGTAGATGAGCGCCGCCGACTTGGCGTGCAGCACCTGCTTGGCGTAGGTGCCGAACGGGCCGAGCACGTGCGTGGTGTCACCGAACTGGACCACCCCGTTCTTCTGCGCGGCGTCGGTCGGCGTCACCGAGACGCCGACGATGACCGGCTTGCCACCGCCCAGCGTCGAGTAGAAGGACTGGATGCCGATCGCCACGGCGCCCTCATCGATGACCTTGACCTGCTTGTCGGCGAGGAGCTGCTGGGCGCAGGTGGTGCCCTCCTCGTCGGCGCTGCGGATGAAGCATTCCTTGAGCGCGACCGGGTGACCGTCCACGCCGCCCAACTGGGAGTTGACGTACTTGACCGCGGTCTGGGCGCCGACGGTGGCCAGTGGTCCGACCTGCTGGGTCCCGCCCTGCTGGTTGACCCAGCCGATGGTCACCGGGGGCAGCTTGGCGTTGGCCGGACCGGCCTTGCCGCCGGTGTAGGCCAGGTAGTTGGTGACCGAGCGCGCGCCCGCGCCGCCGGAGCCCGAGCCGGTGGCTGGAGCCGGCGAGCTGCTGGTTGCGGAGCCGGTAGTGCCGGCTCCTGCAGCCGCCGAGCTGCTGCTGGAGCTCTTGCTGCTGCCGCAGGCGGCCAGGGCGACGATCGTCGCCAGAGCCGTGGTGAGCACGCCCAACCTTCTCAGCGCTTGCCTGGTCACTGTCTCTCTCCTCCTCGACGATGTGTCGTGCTGGGGATCCTCCGCAGTCAGACGGCGGCTTTGGCGCCCCACAGCTCCCGTGAGGCGATCCGCGCCCCCTGCGCCAGCGCGGTGAGCTTGGCCCACTGGATCTCCTCATGAACCCGGGTGATGAAGGCCCCCTGGGCAAATCCGCAGTCAGTCCCCGCGAGCACGTTCTCGCGTCCGACGAGATTGGCGAGGCGGACGAGCCGCTGGGCCACCAGCTCGGGGTGCTCCACCACGTTGGTGTGATGGGTGACAACTCCGGGAATCAGCTTCTTGCCCTCCGGAAGGTCGACGTCCTCCCACAGCCGCCACTCGTGCTCGTGACGAGCGTTGGCCTGCTCCATCGCGTAGTAGCCCGCCTTGACCTGAAGAATCAGGTCGATGACATCGCGCAGCGGCGGATCGTAGGCATGGGGACCGTGCCAGCTGCCCCAGCAGACGTGGTAGCGGATGCGATCCTCGGGCAGGCCCCGAAGGGCGTGATTGAGCGCGTCGACACGAAGCTGGGCCCACCTGCGGTAGTCGTCGAAGGACTGGCCAAGCGACATCATGCTGTCGGCCTCGTGCATCAGCACGGCGTCGTCGACCTGCAGCAGCAGTCCGGAGTCGACGATCGCCTTGTACTCCTCGTGGAGCGCGTCGGCCAGGGCGAAGACAAACTCCTGCTCTGAGCCGTAGTGCTCGTTGGCCAGCCAGTAGGCGCTGGCCGGTGCGACGACCGGCAGAAAGCCCTCGACGTCGTTGTGGCCCTCCAGGGCGGCCTTCAGGTTGGTGATGTCGCGCTGGATCGCCCCGGGGTCGTACTGGATCGGCCCGGTGCAGACCCATTGCACGACATCGCCGGAGGCCTGATCCTCGTCGCGGCTGGTGCCGTCAGGGGCGATGTTGGAGTTGCGGGTGGCGGCCTCGTCGAGCGCGTCGAGCTCGGCGTAGGCACCGGGAAACTGCTGGCGATCGCGGCTCGGCGGCAGCATGCTCGCCCCCTCGAGCGTGACCAGCCGGGCCTCGAGGCCGGACACTCGCTCATAGAGATAAGTGATCCAGCTCGTCTTGCCCATCTCGCCGTCGTCGACCACATCTATGCCGGCCGCCACCTGACGCTCGACGATGTCGGCCACCGAACGTCGCAGTGCCTCTTCGTAGGCCTGCTCGTCGTAGCTGCCGCCCCGGTCGCGGGCGGCCAGGAAAGCCAGTAGGTCATCTGGTCTGATCAGGCTTCCCGTGTGGGTCGCGAAGATCCTGTCCATGTCACTCCTCTCTTCTGACGCCGTCGTCACTGTCCAATCAGGACGGCGATCGTAAGAGCAGGCAGGGCGGGCGGTGACTGTTTAGACCGCTGAAGTTCGCTGAAGGTCAACTGCTGACACGCCGCAGTTCGCGGATCGTCAACTCAGCCCCAGAACCCGCGCGCTGACTCACTGGCCGCTGATACATTCACCGCTTCAGCGGTCTGCCCGGAGAGGGAGATACAGGCAGCGACCCGAAGGGGTCGCAGTCCTTTTGAGAATGACTCTGCTGATCGACACCGGCGTGGTCGATGCCCAGGACCGGGTTGACTTCTGGGCGAGCGCGTCCTGTGAGGCCTACCACCCGCTGCAGATCCGTGCCGACGGAGCCGGCAGCTTCGCCGCCCGGATGTGGGGTAACAGGCTGGCCTCGATTGGACTGTTCCGCGTGGTCGCCTCGCCCAACGTCATGCGGCGCACGCGCAAGGACATCGCGGCCGGCGATGACGAGACGCTGCACTTCTCACTCGTCCTGCACGGCACCCTGCACGGTGCCCAGGCGGATCGCTCCTCGGTGCTGGGCCCGGGTGACATGACGGCCTACGACACCTCCCAGCCGGCCGTGTTCCAGGCTCGTGAGGACTTCGACCTGCTGGTGCTGAAGCTGCCCAAGGCGATTCTCGGCCGAGACGTCACCAATAAGCTCTCACGGTTGACGGCCGTGCGCATCGCGGGACGCAGCGGGCTCCCCCGGCTGGCGGCGCGGTTCTTCTGCGGAACCGCCGCCGGCCTGGCCGACGGGAGCATCGGCCAGGGAGACGCCGACCTGGCGGTGCACGTGATCGATCTCGTGCGCCGCCTATACCTCGACCTCGAGGCGGCGCCGGGCAACCATCCCCGCTGCCGGGGCGACCTCTACCTGCAGGCCAAGGCCTACATCCAGGCCCATCTCGGCGACCCCGACCTCGATCCCGAGCGCGTGGCGCGCGCCTGCTTCGTCTCC
>DASXJY010000010.1:0-22598 GCA_036497115.1 Solirubrobacteraceae bacterium | reverse complement strand
ACCTCGTCGTCGAGGGAGCCGACGTCGCCGCCCGTCTGCTTCCAGAGCTCCACCCCGCCGGGGTTGACGAGCTTGACGCCATATCCGCCGGTCGCCTGAAGCCACCACGCCACGGCGTCCCGAATCTGCGGCGTGACGGCGCCCCCGGACTCGCGGATCAGCTCGAACAGCACCTGGTTGTTGCCCATCAGGATCAGAAACGCCTTGTCGATCATCGGCGTGTCGCGCAGCTCGGAGAGCACGTGGCGTGCCGCCAGCGGCGGGGCGGCCGCCTCGACGACGGTGGTGTAACCCAGCAGCGAGTACCGGTAGCCGGTGGCGAACGTGGAGGGAACCAAACCGCCGGTGCCCGAGCGCAGGAGCTCGGTTCGATCCAGGAGATCGTGGCGGCGGTCGTCCGGAGAGAGCTTGCGGGCGGCGTTGACCGCGGGACCCGCGATGTGGGCGTGGATGTCGACGCCGCCGGGCATCGCGACCATCCCGCGCGCGTCGATCCGGCGGGCCTCGGGGCCAACCTCGGCGACCACCTTGCCGTCCTGAAGGCAAAGTTCGCGGACCTCGCCGTCGACGTCGTTGGCAGGATCGTGGATCGCTGCGCCGCTGATTCGGATCGCCTTCACGCTGATCGTCTCGGCTCGCAACCCGGACCCGCCCGCCTCGCCTGAATGTCGGCTACGTGAGTCATCCGGCTGACTCGAGCCTTGCCCGCAAGCGTGTCAGCCGTGCGGCCGCAGTCGGCGCGTCGCCGGGCAGCGGCGCCTGCAGTGCCAGCGGCACTCCGTCCAGGCGGTGCGCGGTGCCGGTGGCCTCTACGCCGGCGGCCGCGGTGCGGATCGAAACCTCCATCCCTTCGACCGGCAGACTGACCAGCGCGATCCTGCTCACGTCGTTGGGCAGATTGGTTCCGACCCCCTCGATGCACAGCGACACATCGACGCCTTCGCTTTTCGCAAGCGGCGGCATGGCGGTGACCAGCTCCGGATGACCGCTGCCGAGATCGATGTTCTCGGAATACCCGGTCTGCCAGGCAAATACGTCCTGCGCGCCCCTGATCCCGGGGGCGGCGGGGAGCGCCAGCGTGACCACATGGCGGCCGTGCGACAGCCCTCGCACCAGCTCGTACAGGGCGAGCGCGCGCCGCTGGCCGCCCGCACCCGCGGTCAGGCCCGGGCCGTGCACAAACGTGGCGTGGGGCACGCCATTTACGCGCTCCAGCAGCCCGCTCAGCTCGGGTCCGAGCTCGCTCGGCCGCACCGCCAGCCCCCGTTGCCGCGCGTGAAGATACGTCAGCGCATCAAGATCGCGCTCCGGCGTCCAGCGGAGTGCCAGGTTGGCGCGCTGCGCGGTGGCCGTAGCCCGGTCGTCGACGACGACCAGCGTGCGCTCGGCGCCGAGCCCACCGGATGACGCGGCGCTCGGTCGTTTCGGTGAGCCTTCGCCGAAGCCGAGCCGGTCGAGCAGCCGCGGATGGGTGGCCACCGGATCCTCGCGCCAGATCACGACCAGGCGCGAGCGATCACGGATCTCGCCCAGGGTGGCGGTGCAAACACCGCGAAGCGGGAGCGCCGGGACGCCCGCCCAGGCGCCCGCCACCCCGTCGGTTGCGAGCAGGGCCCCGAGTCGGTCGGCGAGAGCGACGGCCGCCCGCGCGTCCTCCACGGTCGCCCCGTCGAAGCCATGCAGCAGCGGACGGCGCGCGCCGCGGAGCAGCTCGGCGGCGCGGGTCAGCGCCGTCTCGACGTCGGCGGGCCGACCGTTGATCGTGGCCGGTGGGCTCGCCGACCGTCGAAGGCGCTCGGAGAACCAGTCGGCGCCCAGGCCGCAGCGGGGCTGCAGGCCCACGGCGTCGCCCGCGCGCTCGACCGTCACGTCGTCGCACAACAGGCCACAACCCGCGCAGGTCACCGGGCCGAGGTCAGGCACGGGCGAGCACCCCGTCGGAGAGCGCTGCCAGCAGGCGGGCCCCGCGGCCGGCGAGCTCCGGCCCGCCGGCGGCCGTCGAGACGAGCGTGCACACCGGCGCACCTCGTCGGATCGTCTCGCCGGCATGGGGGATGTCGCGCACGAGGCCCGGCGGCCACCAGCCGGGATCGGGGGCGTGAAGGTCGCGGTCGGCGAACAGCACGAGCTTTACCCTCGCACAGCTGGTCGCCGGCGGCACGCCGGCGGTGGGGAGGCCCAGCCCACGCACTCCGCGGACGTGCGCCTCAAAGCTTCCCGGCCCAAACAGCTCCAGCGCCGCCGGCGGCCGTGGGTTGACCTCCAGCACCCAGGCGTGTCGGCCGTCCCAGATCGCGTCCACCCCGAACGCCCCGCGCACGCCGAAGCGCGCCACCACCTCCGCGCAGACCGCGCCCAGCTGTCCGTCGAGCTCGGCCCCCTCTCCCTCGGGCAGGTCCGGGGGCGTGACGTTGCCCGTCCACTGAAAGCCGGGCGGACGATGCAGCTGCTCGGTGAGGCCGAGCACCGCCGCGCGCCGGCCGTCGCCGATCGCCACCGCGGAGCACGACAGCCCGCTGACGCGCCGCTGCAGGACCTCGGTGGGGCGCAGCCGGCCGCCCGCCCACCGGCGCACACCGCGCCCGCCGCCCCCACGCTGCGGCTTGCGCAGCCATGGATGTGGATCTCGCCCACCCCGACCGTGGCGCGCGCCGGCCGTGGTCTTCGGGAGTTGACCGATTGCTCGGGTCTCCGGCGCACGCGCCCCCGCCGCTCGGGCGGCCGCCCCCACCGCCCACGGGTCGCGCACGGCGGCCAGCCGCGCCGGTGGCGTGCCGAGCAGCTCTCGTCCCTGGCCCAGCCGCTGCACCAGATCGGGCCGATTCTCCAGTCCGCCGCCGTAGACGACGGCGTCGGCATCGACGTCGGCGGCGAGCGCCGCCAGGCCATCGTTGCTGCTCGCCGTCGCTGCGGGCGCGACAGCGCGCAGGTCGACGTCGCCGAAGCGGTCCAGCGCCGTCACCTCGTAGCCGTCGGCAACCGCCAGCTGGGCAAGCATCCGAGCGCTCACGGCAACGACCAGCACCTTCACGGCAGCCTCACTCCCGACAGCAGCGCGGCCAGCAGCGTCGCGGCCACCAGGTCGGCGGTCGTGCCGGGATTCAGCCGGTTGTCGGGCCCGCGCAGCGAGGCGTCGAAGTCGGCAAGCAAGCGGGTCCCGTCGAGCACCTCGCGGGCCGCAGCGGAGACCGCTCGCGCCGCCGCGGCGCCGGCTTTGCGCTCGATCAGGGTGTCCGGATGGGAGGCGAGCAGGCCGACGTGAAGCGACACGATCGCGTTGAGCGTCGGGGCTCCGTCCCGCAGCGCATCGGCCAGCAACGGCAGTCCCGTCTCGAACGCGATCGCGTAACCGGTCGCGTACTCCGAGGCGACGCTGTCGCGGCCGGCCGCGGCCGACATCGCCTCGCGCAGGGAGACGCGGGCCGGAGCTCTCACGTCGTGCTCGGGCGCGTCGCCGAGCCCGCCCGGACGGGCCCGGGCAATCGCCGCGAAGGCGGCCGCGGCATCGTCGACGCCCAGCTGCGAGAGGGTCCTTTCGGTGGCCGATCGCAGTGGTTCGTCCGCTCGCCTCGTCGCCGCCGCGCGGACCAGCGGCGCGAACAGCAGCACGATCCCGAGGTTCGTGTTGGCGTCGGCTACGCGTGCCGTCGCCCGCACCCCGTCGGAGATCAGCTCGCCGACGCCGCGCGTACGGGCGCGCCGCCGCGCGAACACCGGCCCAAGGGCGAGCGCCGAGCGCACCATGTCGGCGTAGGTGGTGTCCGAGAAGTCGTGGGCCGGCGTGATGTTGCCGGGCTTGCCGGCCGACACCTCGAGCAGGCACGCGAGCTGGACCTGGTGCTGAAGTAGGTCCCGGCTGGGCCGACGGTGAGCTAGGGTTGCACTCACCCAGTTCACGATACGAGAGGGAGGCATACAGCATGGCCATCACCATCGCCACTGGAGAGGCTCTGACCGGCGACGGTAACGAGCTGGCCCACATCGACTTGCTGATCGGGTCCAAAAACGGACCGGTCGGTGCAGCCTTCGCCAGTGCCTTCACCAACGAGAAGGAGGGCCACACCAACCTGCTGGCGGTGGTCACGCCGAACCTCCCGGCCAAGCCGGACACGGTGATCTCCAACAAGGTGACGATCAAAGGCGAGAAGCAGGCGGTGCAGCTATTCGGCCCCGCTCAGGCGGCGGTCGCCCGCGCGGTTGTGGACTCGGTCGCCGAGGGCGTCATTCCCAAGGATCAGGCCGACGACCTGTGCTTGATCGTGGGTGTGTTCATCCACTGGGAGGCCAGCGACGACAAGAAGATCTTCGACTACAACTACGAGGCCGTAAAGCAGTCCATCGCCCGCGCGCTGGGCGGCGAGCCGAGCATCGACACGGTACTCGCGGAGACGCCCGCCGCGCGTCATCCGTTCGCCGGCGGCGCCGAGGGCTAGCAGCGGCTGGCCGCGAGCCGTTGGACGCGCAGACCGGAGAGTCCCCGCTCGCCGGTCTGTGCGCCGTCGTCACCGGAGCCAGCTCCGGGATCGGGAGGGCGATCGCCGTCGCCTTCGCCGCTGCAGGCGCTCGCGTCGGCCTTGGGTTCTACCGCTCGTCGGAGGCCGCGCAGGATCTGGCGAACGAGCTCGGTCCCAGCCACCGCCTGCTGCAAGCGGACCTCAGCAAACGGGAAGGGTGCACGTCGATCGTGGGCGAGGCATTCAAGGCCCTGGAGCACGTCGACGTCTGGGTCAACAACGCCGGCGCCGACGTGCTCACCGGCGACGCCGCCCGGTGGCCGGCCGAGCGTAAGCTGGACGCGCTCCTCGAGCTCGACCTCAAGGCCACGATCCGCTGCTCACGGCTCGTCGCCGCCCGGATGCGGCCTGGGGGCTGCATCCTCAACCTCGGCTGGGATCACGCCACCCACGACGGGATGGCCGGCGACGACCCCGAGCTGTTCGCCGCCGTCAAGGGTGGGGTGCTCGGCTTCTCGAAGTCGTTTGCGCGCTCGGTCGCCCCGGACGTGCGCGTCAACGTGCTGTGCCCGGGCTGGATCGAGACGGCGTACGGGGCGAGCGCGGACCGCACGTTCTACGACGAGGTGGCAGCCAACACGCCGCTGGGCCGGTGGGGCCGACCGGAGGACGTGGCGGGCGCCGCGGTCTGGCTGGCCTCGCCGAGCGCCACGTTCGTCACCGGGCAGGCGATCAATCTCAACGGCGGCGCAGTTGGCTGACACGCTGTTCCTAACCGGCCGCCTGGCCGAGCCGGCGCTGCGAGCCGTCCTGTCCGAGCTCGACATCGGCCACCAGATCGCAGTGATGAACATCAGCGTCGCCGCGCTGATGACGACGCGCTGGATCGCAAAGCGGCTGAACGTGCCCGGGGGGGTGGACAACATCGTGATCCCGGGTCTGTGCGAGGGCGATGTCGACACGCTGCAACAGAGCACCGGCCTGCCCGTGCGCAAGGGACCGGCCGACGTCCGCGCGCTGCCTGAGTGGTACGGGCGCGAGGCCGTCCGCGCACAGCTCGGTCCGCGCGACGTGCGCGTGTTCGCCGAGATCAACGACGTGCAGTCGCTCTCCCGCGAGCAGGTGATCGAACGGGCGCAGGCCTACAGGGCAGACGGAGCCGACGTGATCGACCTCGGCCTGTCGCTGGATCGCCCCTGGCTGACCGAGGGGCCGCCGACGATCGAGGCGCTGCGTGAGCACGGGCTGTCGCTCAGCATCGACACGCTCGACCCCGAGCACATCCGGATGGGCGACGCCGCCGGCGTAGATTACGTGTTGAGCCTGACGCCGGGAACGATCGATCTGGCCGAGGATCTGCGCGCGACCCCGGTGCTGATCACCGAGGATCCCGACGACCTCGACGGCCTGGACAAGATGGCCTTCCGGATGGAGCAGCTGGACCGCCCGTACCTGCTGGACTCGATCCTGGCTCCGATCAACTCCGGCTTTGCCGGGTCGCTGGCGCGCTACGTGGAGGTCCGCCGCCGCCACCCCGACGCCGAGATGCTGATGGGCATCGGCAATCTGACCGAGCTCACCGAGGCCGACTCGACCGGAGTGACGGCGCTGCTGATCGGGTTCTGCCAGGAGGTGGGGATCGGCGCCGTGCTGACGACCGAGGTGATCGGCTGGGCGCGCGGGGTGGTGCGCGAGACGGTCCTGGCGGCGCAGATCATGCACCTGGCCCAGCGCCAGGCGCGCCCCCCCAAGCACGTCGACTCCGGGCTGGTCACGACCCGGGACGAGTCGATGCGCGCCCCCTCCGAACAGGAGTTGCGCGAGATGCAGGGCCAGATCTCGGATCCCAACTACCGCCTGTTCGCCGACGCCAACTGGCTGTACGCGTTCAATGGCCAACGCTTCGTGCGCGAAATGAACATGTACGCGGTGTTCGACCAGCTCGACGTCGACGACGCCTCGCACGCCTTCTATCTCGGCAAGGAGCTGATGAAAGCGACGATCGCGCGCGGACTGGGCAAGGCCTACCGTCAGGAGGGGGGCCTGGACTGGGGCCTGCTGAGCTTTCCCGAACCTCGACGAGAGGACCCTAGATGAACAAGATCCTGATCCAACTCGACACCGATGCGCACCCCAGCTCGTTCGATGCGATAGCCGCCTACGACGCCGGGGTGGACGTGGTGCTGGGGTTCGCCCAGGTCAGTCCCCAGGGCCTGGACGACATCGTCCAGGGAGCGATGTTCCCGCGTGGTCCCGATGGCCTGGCCAACACCGCCTTCTGGGTGGGCGGGTCCGAGGTGCGCGACGGCGAAGCCGTGTTCGAGGCGGCGCAGAAGTTGTTCTTCGAGCCGTTCAAACCGTCGATCATGCTCGATTCCGACGGCTCCAACACGACCGCCGCGGCCGCCGTTGCTCGTGTTCGCGCGACCGTGACGGTGAGCGGCGAGCGGGCGGCGGTGGTCGGCGTCGGGCCGGTCGGTCTGCGCACGGCGGAACTACTGCGACGCGAGGGCGCCGAGGTCACGATGCTGACCTTCCCGCCTGATGTGATGCAGGGCAGCCACCGTCGCGCCTCGGGGATCGGGGTCGCCGAGGAGGCGGGGTTCGAGGTCGTCGAGCCCGCGTCCAGCGACGAGCTCGACGAAGCTCTGGCCGGCCACGTGGCCCTGTTCGCGGCCGGTCCTGCCGGTGTGCAGATCCTGCGGCGCAGCGGTTGGGCGCAGGTTGAGGGCCTGCAGGTGGTCGTCGACTACTCGGCCGCCGAACCGGTTGGGGTGGAAGGCGTGGCTCGGGACGACGACCTCGAAGAGGAGGATGGCGTCAAGAAGCTCGGGGCGCTGGCCGTGGGCGCCCCGAAGATGAAGCTGCAGAAGCGCTGCGTGCAGCGGATGTTCGAGAACAAGGGAACGGTGATGGACCTGGAGGGCGTCTACGACGTCGCGCTGGACGTGCTGTGAGAACGGGCCTCGCTGCGCTCGGCTCCCGCCTTGGTCAGTCGCTGGCGCGCCCGGACGACTTGGAGAACACGAACTTGCCCATCGGCCCGTCGAGCGGGCTGTCGGGCTCAGGCCGCCACAGGATCGTGTCTTCGATCCTGCGCGCCAAGGTGAAGTCCTTGTCGGTGATGCCGCCGGCCGAGTGCGTGGCCAACTTCACCCAGAGCTTGCCCCAGGTGACGTTGAGGTCGGCGTGATGGCCGGCGGCTTCGCACAGATACCCCACGGCGTTGACGGCCATCAGCGTCGTCGGCCAGCCGTCGGTGTTGTACTTGCGCCGGAGCCATTTGTCCTCGTAGTACCACTCGCCGAGGTTGTACTCCGACAGCTTCGCGGGGATCTCCTCCTCGCTGTAGGTGCGCTTGTCCTCTGTTGTGCTCATTACCGAATGATATGCCCCGTGTAGCCGGTGTCGACCCGGGAAGTGTCTCATTTGACCTGTGCGTCCTGCAGGACGGCGAGCCAGTCGTCGAGCAGGTGTTCGAGACCGGCTTACTGCGAGAGGACAGCGCGCCGATGCTGCAGGCGCTCGCCGGTCACGGGCCCTATGACCTCATCTACGGTCCGAGCGGCTACGGCCTGCCGCTGGTGGCCGCCGCCGACGTGGGACAGCGGGCACTGGCCGAAATGGTGCTCGTGCGGCCCGACGAATCCCGAGCCGACACCGGGGTCGCCGGTTTTCGCTCGCTGCTGCGGGCACTGGTGGACAGCGGCCTGCCGGTGGTGTTCGGGCCAGGCGTGATCCACCTGCCGACAGTCCCGCCCCACCGCAAGTACAACCGGATCGATCTGGGGACGGCGGACAAGGTGTGCGCGGCGGCTTGCGCGATCGTCGACCAGTCGGTCCGTCGCGCGATCGACCTCCGCGAGACCGCGATGGTGCTGCTGGAGCTGGGGGGCGCCTTCACGGCGGCGCTGGCGATCGCCGGCGGCCAGATCGTCGACGGCGTGGGCGGGTCCTCGGGCCCGCTCGGCGTGCGCGCGGTCGGTGGGCTCGACGGCGAGCTGGCCTACCTGCTGGCGCCGGCGCTGCGCAAGCGCACCCTGTTCACCGGCGGGGCACTGGATCCGACGGGCGCCGGGAAGATCACAGACCTCCGGGAGATGTGGTCCTCGCCGGCACACGCCGATGGCTGGACGGCGCTGCTCGAGGCCGCTGCCAAGGCGGTGCGGGGCCTGCTGGTGAGCGCGCCGGCCCCGCACGAGATCGTCGTCTCGGGGCGACTTGCCGGCCTGCCCGAGCTGGTCGCGGCGCTGTCTTCGTCGCTGGGCGACATTGCCCCGGTGACCGCGCTCGTGCCCGGGCGGGCGAGCGCGGCCGCGCACGGTGGCGCGCTGCTGGCCGACGCTTTGGCGGGCGGTCCGAACGCGGCCCTGGCGAACGTGCTGAGGCTGCGAGAGTCCAGCGGTACGGTGCTCGACCATCTCCGCGTCGCCGGCGCCGACACGATCACGCTGGGCTGACTCAACTTGTCGGCGTCAATCGGGGTCGGCTGGGCGCATCGGTGAAATGATCTTGAGCGAGACGCGCTGCAGTGTTAGGGTCGGCCTGTACCCCGTTTGTTCTCGGATTGAGAGGAGAGGCCGCCCATGAGCGGAACCACCGAGGAGAGCCCTGCGGTAGCCGGATTGCGCCGGCAGAACGGCACAACGTTGGGTCGAGTCCTTGGCAGCGGCAACATCGCCGAGGCCGAGGAGGGCTCCGATGGCCGTATGAAAGCCACGATTCGGATCAACCCCGACGAGTTGGTGTGGGATCCCGGGGTGCTGGTGATGCCGCATGGCGGCGAGATCGAGCTGACGCTCATCAACGATGACCTGAACACTCACTGCGCCGTCTTGCCGAGCAACGGTGACACCAAGTTCATCTGGCTGGTGAACCACTCCAAGGGGACAGCCGTCCTCGACCTCGACGGCCCGGGCTACTACTGGTACGGCTCGAAGACCGGCAACGATGAGGGCCGGGGCCTGACCGGTGCGATCGTCGTATCGGGGGACACTCCCCCCGAAGCGAAGCTCGACCGCCCACCCCAGCCGCAGCCGTAGAAAGGAGCCGACCATGGAAGCTTATGTTGATGCCGGCACGGCGATCGACTTCAGGTCTCTCAGCGACCTCTCCGGCAAAGCGCCGGCGGTGGCCAAGAATCTCGATTACGACCGCCTCCTGAAGGCACGCGACGCCGAGCCGCAAAACTGGCTCACCTATTACGGGGCCTATGACGGGCAGCGCTATAGCCCGCTGGATCAGATCAACGCCGGGAACGTCAAGGACCTGAAGCCGGAATGGGTCTTCCAGGCCGGCTCGTACGGAATGCACTCGGGCGCGTCGACGTATTCGTTCGAGGCCGCCCCGATCGTCGTCGACGGCGTCATGTTCGTCTCGGGCCACGACAACTGGCTGTGGGCGATCGACGCCAAGGACGGAACCGAGCTGTGGCGCTACAAGCACGCCGCGCCGTACGACGTGTCGCTCTGCTGCGGCAACGTCAACCGCGGCGTCGCGGTGGCCCAGGGCCTGGTTTTCATGACCACCCTCAACGCCCACGTCGTGGCGCTCGACGCTGCGACCGGCGCGGTCGTCTGGGACCAGGTGTTTGGCGATGTGCGGGCCGGCGAAAGCGCGACCGTCGCTCCCCTGGTGATCAAGGACATGGTGCTTGTCGGGAGCTCCGGCGGGGAGTTCGGGGTGCGCGGCCATGCCGACGCGTTCAAGCTCGAGACCGGAGAGCGCGTGTGGCGCTGCTACATGGTGCCCAAGCCCGGTGAGCCGGGGTCTGAGACCTGGCCCTCCGAAGGCGAGGCCTGGCAACGCGGTGGCGGCAACTGCTGGACCACGCCCACCTTCGACCCGGACCTGAACCTCGTGTACTTCAACACCGGGAACCCGTGCCCCGATTTCGACGGGGCCGTACGCGAGGGCGACAACCTGTTCACCGACTCCGTGGTCGCGGTGGACGCCGACTCGGGCCAGATCAAGCACCACTACCAGTACACCCCGCACGACGTGTGGGACTACGACTCGACGATGGAGAACATCCTGTTCGAACTCGACGGGCAGAAGCTGTCCGCGCATTTCGACAAGAACGGGTACCTGTTCATCCTCGATCGCACGGACTGCTCGCTGGTCCGGGTCGTGCCGTTCGTGGATCGCATCACCTGGGGTGAGATCGACGCCCAGGGCAAGGTCACGGCCAAGGTGTTCCCCGACAAGGAGGGGGATCCGGTCCACTTCTGGCCGGGACCGGCCGGCGCCAAGGAGTGGACCCACGCGGCCTACAGCCCCAAGACCGAGCTGCTCTATTGCCCGGTGCAGGACATCGGCGCGACGGCGACCCGGCGCCGCCGGGAGTTCAAGGAGAGCATCCCGTACTGGGGCGCAGGCGTGGCGGTCGACGGCGAGGACATCGCCGGGTCGATCAGCGCGTTTGACCCGAGAACGGGCCAGGAGACCTGGCGCTGGAGCCACGAGCAGCCGATGTGCGCCTCCGTGCTGGCCACCGGCGGCGACCTCGTGTTCGCCGGCGAGCCCTCCGGCAGGTTCAACGCGCTGAACGCCACCAGCGGCGAGCTGTTGTGGCAGTTCCAGTGCGGAAGCGGTCACCACTCCAGCCCCTCGACGTACACCGTCGACGGCCGGCAGTACGTTGCCGTGCCGACCGGCTGGGGCGGCTGGGTCGAGGGCTTCTTGCCCGCGCAGATCGGCGGCCGGGCGGGGAACGCGCTGTTCGCGTTCGCGCTGCCGGAGTAGCACTGAGGGAAGCGGCTAACGCGATCTGCCACGCCGCATCGGACGTGGCAGATCGCGGGCCGGGTCGCCGGACGTCGGTGAAGTAGCCCCTCACGGGGACCGCTAACCGCCGCCGGCGAGATCGCCCCGACCAGATGATCGGCAGCCTTCTCCTCCTTGGGTTCACCCTCAGTCTGGACAACTTCCGGACTTCGCTTGTGCTCGGGGCGATTCAGCTCAGCCGGCGTCGCGCCGTGCGGGTCGCCTTGGTGTTCGGGTTCTGGGATGGCCTGGCCCCACTGGTCGGAATATTGGTGGGGGATTACTTCGGCCGGAGAATCGGCTCGACGGCCGACTATGTGGGCGCCAGTGCGCTGGCCGCGTACGGTCTGTTCCTCGTCGTCCAGGCGTGGCGGACCCCGGAGCCGGAGGAGCCGGACCAGCGCTGGGCCCTGTTTGGCCTTCCGCTGCCGTTGAGCCTGGACAATGTGGTCGCCGGCACGAGCCTGGGCCTGCTCGGATTCTCGCCCTGGGTCGCGCCCCCGCTGTTTGCCGCGACAACGGCCCTGATGTCGCTTGCCGGGCTACAGCTGGGCGGAGTAGCTGCCCGGTTCATCCACATCCGCTCTGATCTCCTGACTGGCGTGGCGCTTGTCGTCATGGCCATCTTGCTCGGGCTGGGGCTGGTCAGCTGATTGCCACGGGTCGCCTGCAGCGACACCTGCTGTCGTTGAGGTGAGGCGGCCGCTAGTCGATGTCCACCGCCGCCGGTCTCGCTGCCCTCGCCGGCGGCATCGCGCTGGTCGTCTGGGCCGCGGACCTGTTGGTCGATGGCCTGCTCGGCGTGGGGCGGGCGCTGGGCGTGGCGCCATTCGTGTTGACCGTCGCGTTGTCGGGCTTTGAGACCGAGAACCTCGCCGCGGGAATCGCGGCCAACGCGAAGGGCCTGCCCGGGGCAGCGGCCGGCACGTTTCTGGGCGGTGTCACGTTCCTGGCCCTGGGAGTCGCCGGCCTCGGCGGGGTGATCGCCCCCATGCGAGCCGCGCTGCCGCCACGCTTCGCGGTCTGGACAGCCGTCGCGCCGCTGCCGCTATTGGCTTTCGGCCTCGACGGCCGACTGTCGCGCGTCGACGGCGCCGTGCTCGTCGCCTGGTCAGTCGTAGCGCTGATCGGGCTGGCGCGCACCGGACGTCGCCTGCTCGCAGACGAGAGCGACGAGCGCGTCCGTCGGCCCGGCGTCCGGCTGCTCGCCGGGCTCGCCATCTTGTCCGGCGGCGGCTGGCTGCTCGGGGAGGGTCTGAGATCGACTGTGCGCCACGTCGGCATCTCCCCGACCCTGCTTGGGAACACCGCCGTGGCTGCCTCGGTCGAGGCGGAGGAGGTCGCCCGCGTCGGAGTGCCGGCCCGCCGCGGCCGTCCAGAGCTGGCACTCGGGACCATCGGCGGGACGATCGTGCACTTCGCGGCGCTCAACGCGGGGATAACCGCCTTGGTCAAGCCGCTCGCGCTGGGGTCCGACACCACGCACTTCTACCTGCCGGTCGCGGCCGCCAGTCCGGCGATCTTGGCCGCGCTGCTGCTCGCCCGCAAGCAGCTCGGCCGGATCGAAGGCGCGTCGCTGATGGTCCTCTATGTCAGCTACGTCGTCGTCGCGATCACGATCTCGACCTGAGGCCCACGGCCGGGCCCCACGACGCAATGCGGCACCGTGCCGCCCTCGGCGTAGGTCCCTCGGTTTCAATCTCTCGCTCTCCGTCGCAAAGTGTTTGCAGCTCGCAACGATCGGGCACCAAGCCGGTACGTCCTTGCGTTGAGCGAATTGGTCTCCTACAATCCCTACGCGACGGGAGGTTGAAAAGGGGAACTCGTCGCTCAGCCGTACTCACGTCTTCCTGTGATAGAGCGACCCGCACTCAGACTTGTAGAAGGTGGGCTTGATCCCACCGTCGAATGGCGCTGGTTCTGCGGCCATTGCGCCGCTCCGTCGCCCGACGGTGGCGCGCCGCCGCCATCGGCTCGGGTGTGCGTCTCGTGTGGACTCGGGCTGCTGCTCGAGGTCCGCGAGGACGCCGTCCCCAGCGACCAGGATCCGTTCCTGGTCGTCGACTCCAGCCTGCTGGTCCAGGCCATGTCCAAGCAGGCCGAGACATTTTTGAGCATGACCGAGGAGCTGGCGATCAACAAACCCGTCTCCGAGCTGCTCGTCCCGGCCGACGCCGAGGCTCAGGGCCCCGCCGGGTTCGCCGCCGCTGTCGCCGAGGCCGCCGACGGACAGGACCCCGAGACGGCACGGAGCTTCGTTCGACCCTGGAACACCTTCGGTGTCCGGATGCGCGCCCGGATCGCCACCTGCGGACCGCCGCGCGCCGCGCTGGTCGTACTCGAGGACAACCGCCCCCCGCGGCGGCTGCGGGCCGTCAGGTCCGTTTAGCCGAGCGGCCTAGCCGCCGTTGAGCCCGGGCGCCGGCCCGAGCGTCGCCGGTGCCCCGAGCGGGGACAGAACCTCCGGCAGCTTCACCGATCCATCGGGCTGCTGGCCGTTCTCCAGCAACGCGATGATCGTTCGCCCCACCGCCACCGCGGTCCCGTTCAGCGTGGCCACGTGGGCGGGCTTGCCGTCGCCGGCTCGGTAGCGGATGTCGAGCCGGCGAGCCTGGTAATCGGTCGTATCCGAGCACGAGGTCAGCTCGCGGTAGCGGCCCTGGCCCGGCAGCCACCCCTCGACGTCGTACTTCTTGGCCGCCGAGGCGCCGAGATCGTCAACGGCGATCGAGACCACGCGATACGGGATCTCGAGCTCCTGCATGATCGATTCCTCGATCGACAGCAGCCGCTCGTGCTCGGCCGAGGCGGACTCGGGGGCAACAAAGCAGAACATCTCGACCTTGTCGAACTGGTGCACCCGGAAGATCCCGCGGGTGTCCTTCCCCGCCGCCCCGGCCTCGCGGCGAAAGCAGCTCGAAAAGCCCGCATAGCGCAGCGGCAGCGTATCGCCGGCCAGGATCTCGTCCTGGTGCAGCGAGGCCAGCGCGACCTCCGAGGTGCCGGCCAGGTAGAGGCCGTCGTCGGGCAGGGCGTAGATCTGCTGCTCGGTGTCGGGCAACATCCCGGTCCCGTATAGCGCCCGCTCGCGGACCAGCACCGGCGGGATCACCGGCTCGAAGCCGAGGCCGCCGAGCTTGTCAAAGGCGTAGCGGACGAGCGCGAGCTCGAGCAGGACGAGATCCCCGCGCAGGTAGGCGAACCGCGACCCCGAAAGTCTGGCCCCGCGTTCCATGTCGATCATCTCGCCGGCGAGCTCGAGGTGGTCGCGACCGGTCGCCTTGCCCTCTCCGACCTCTCGCAACACCGTGTCCTGCGGCGGAGCGTCGGGGGCGGGCAGGTTGGGGAGCGCCGCCAGCGCAGCGTCGCGCTGCGCGCGAACCGCCGACTCCTCGTCACTGAGCGAGCGGCCGCGCGCGGCGAGCTCGGCCAGCTCGTGGCGCTGCTGCTCGCTGGGAGCGCCCTTCAGCGACCGGCTGGCCCGATTCTGCTCGGCTCGCAGCTGCTCGAGCGCGGCGGTCAGCCCGCGCCAGCGCTCGTCGAGCTCTAGCACCCGGCCGACCGCGGCCGCCGCTTCAGGGCCGCGGCGAGACAGCGCCGCACGGACTGCGTCGGGATCGCGACGGATCAGCCTGATGTCGAGGATGGACGCCTCCGCTACGAGTGAGCGGACGACTTGGACTTGCCGTGACCGGACGCCGAGGCCGCCGTGGTGGCAGAGGTCGTGGTGGTCGACGAGCTCGAGGTGGTGGCCGAGTTCGTCGCGGTGGTCGACGAAGCGCCCGCCGCGGCGGTGGCGGTGGCGGCCGGCGGAGCCGGGAGCGTCCCCACCGGCTTGGTGTCGCATTTCGGCGTGCCCGGGATGTTGGGCTCCTGGCGACCGGCATAGGTGGAGACGAACTTGGCGACGTTCATCGCGTCCTGTCCCACGACCACGTTCTGGGGCATGTAGGCCCCCGAAAAGCCGCCGTTCTGGATCGCGTACAGGACTCGGGTTGCCGGGCGCTCGCAGCGCGTGTTGAAGTTGGGTCCGCTGTTTGACTGCGCGGTGCGGACGTTGGGAGCCGACCCGTTGGTGCCGGCGTAGGAGAGCGTGTGACACCCCGAACAGCGTTGCGAGAACAGCAGCGCGCCGGAGTACACCGGGCTTGACTTGGCGACCTTGATCTTGTCGCTGCCGCAGGCCGAGGCCAGAGCGGCGACGGCCAACATCGCGCCCAAAAGGAGAAGGACCCTGACCGACCGACTCATCCGGGCGGGATCATAATCGGATCCCCGTGCCCAGGCCGCGACCATAATCCCCGCCCCCGTGCCCCGGGCGCGACGATCCAGCTTCCTGGTCGCGGCCGCGATCCTGCTGCTCGCCGGCTGCGGCGCCACCACACGGCTCGCCGCCAACGGCACGCTGCGCCTGGCCCTGACCGAATACCACGTCCAGCCGCAGAGCGTCCGCGCCGCCGCCGGAACCCTTTTCATCGTCGTCCACAACTACGGCCGGCTGAGCCACAACCTGGTGATCTCCCTCGACGGGCGCCCGCAGGCCTCGACCAAGCCGATCCCGCCGGGGCAGACCGCGCAGCTGTTCGCGAGCCTGGTCCCCGGCAAGTACATGATGTCCTCGACGATTCTGGCCGATCAGGCGCTGGGCGCTTACGGCACCCTCACCGTCATCCGCTGAACCCGGGACGCCGGGGGGTCGGCATGCTGGGGCGCCGGAATGCCGGGAGGCCGTGACGCCGGGGAGGAGCCCGCGAGCCGGCGGCGAACACCGGTCCATCCCCGGCGCCGGCTTTGAGACGCTCGCCAGAAGTAATCGCGATCGTCCTCCTACGGCGGCAACCAGAGGTGCCGGCGCCGGGGCACCTCCGTCTCGCCGCACCCCGATATAACAGGCCAGGCCATGGCTGCCGAGCCTGACACAGAGCTGTTTCGAGAAGTGTTTGGGCGCTTTGCCACCGGGGTGGCGGTCATCACCAGCGCCGGATCGGCGGGCCCCGGCGGGATGACCGCCAACGCGCTGTGCTCGCTGTCGCTGGACCCGCTGCTGGCCCTGGTCTGCTTCGAGAACCAGGCCCGCACGCTGCCGATCGTCCGCGAGGGCGGCCGCTTCGCGGTCAACGTGCTGGCCGCCGACCAGGAGCCGCTGGCCGGTGTATTCGCCTCCAAGGTCCCCGAGGCCGAGAAGCTCGAGGGTGTCGCCCACCGACTCCACGACGGCGTTCCGGTCATCGAAGGGTCGCTGGCCTGGGCCACGTGCGAGCTCCAGGAGCTGATCGCCGGGGGCGATCACACGATCGTCATCGGCCGGGTGCTGACGATGGGGCTCGGCCACGGCGAACCGCTGCTTTGGTACTCGGGGCGCTACCACACGCTCCCGGGAGGTCGCTGACCCTGGTCCGGCGGCGCGCTCCGATAGGACTAACCGGCCGTCCCGGCCGCGCGCACCAGCAGCACGGCCATGACCAGCGCGGCCAGCACCATCACCCCCAGCTCTCGCTGGACGATCGACACCACGACCACGCGTTGCTCTGTCTCCGGCAGCTCGCCGACTGCGTCCGCCGAATCAAACCCGCGTGAGTCGAGGACCATCTGCGCCGAGGCAATTCGCAGCTGCTCGGCTATGAACGAGACCGCCAGGGGTAGTAGGCCGTAGATGAGGTGCAGGCTCGACGCCTTCCTGCCCAGCAGCACCAGCACTCCGCCCAGCGCCAGCTCGACGGCGATCGTCACCTGCCCGGCCCGCAGCAGCCACCAGAAGGCCCGGCTCTGCCTGACCTGGTACCAGCACCACGCGCCCCACAGTCCGGCCGCGCCGGTTAGGGCGACGCTGAGAATGCCGACTACGAGGTGGACAGGCTTCATTTCATGTCAATTAGTTAGCCGCATTTGGCACTAAGTAACAACTTGTTACAAGGTTTCCCGCCGCGGTGATATAAGACTCAGTTGTGCTTCGAAGCTATCTACCGGCGATCGTCTTCCTCCTCCTCGGTGGGATCGTCGGATTGACGTTCTCGGTCCTGAACATCTTCCTCGGGAAGTCGCGGCCGAACCGAAGCAAGGAAGCTCCCTACGAGTGCGGTCTGCCGTCCGATGTCCAGCGCGGGTTCCGCTTCGGGATCAGCTTCTACCTGATCGCGATGCTGTTCATCCTGTTCGATATCGAGGTCATCTTCCTGTACCCGATCGCGGTCCAGCTCCGCGCCTTCGGCACCTTCGCGATGTCCGAGACGGTGGTGTTCGTCGGGCTGCTGATGGTGGCCTTCGTCTACGTCTGGCGGCGAGGGGCCCTGGAATGGAAATAAAGCGCGAGCCGCTCGGCGGCTCGGTTGACGCTCCGACCGATTTCCGCTCGCGCCAGCTCCTGGCCCGCGACATGCTCAACGGCGACCTCGAGGGCGAGGCGCTCGAGCGCTACGTCGAGGAGCGGGTGATGACCACCACGATGGACAAGGCGGTGGCCTGGTCGCGCGGCAACTCCCTGTACCCGCTGACCTTCGGCCTGGCCTGCTGCGCGATCGAGATGATGTCGATCGTCGGAGCGCGGCTCGACATCGCGCGCTTCGGCTGGGAGGCGTTCCGGGCCTCGCCCCGCCAGGCCGACCTGCTGATCCTCTCGGGCCGGGTGTCGGTGAAGATGGCCCCGGTGATCCGCCGTATCTACGACCAGATGCTCGACCCCAAGTGGGCCATTTCGATGGGCGCCTGCTGCTCGTCGATGGGTGTCTTCAACAACTACGCCCTGGTCCCCGCGGACAAGTTCATGCCGATCTCCGTCCACGTGCCCGGTTGTCCCCCCCGGCCGGAGGCGCTGGCCCACGGGATCCTCCGCCTCCGCGACAAGATCATGGACCACGAGCCCGAGGGCTGGCGCGAGCGCTACGGCGCCGTCGGCACCGAGGAGCTGCTCCCGGGCGAGACCGGCGTGGCCGCCCCGCAGGGCGGTGACGCCGGCGGAGCGATCAACGTCTACCCCGGAGGGGATACCGCCGGTGCCTGACGCCACCGGCCTCGAGCTGACCGCGCACGAGCTCCGCGACGCCAACGCAGACTCGATCCTCGGCACCGAATTCCACCGCGGCCGGGCGACACTGAACGCCAACCCGTCCCACGTCGTCGAGGTGATCCGGGCCCTCTTTGACCGGGGCTACACCTTCCTGGCCAGTCTGCACGGCGTCGACTACTACCCCCACGAGCCGCGGCTCGGCGTCCTCTACGAGCTGCTGGACATGAAGAACGTCGACCGCATCTCGGTCAAGGCCCGGCTGTCGATCGACGATCCGCGGATCAGCTCGGTCGTCGAGCTGTTCCCCGGCGCCGAGCATCCCGAGCGCGAGGTCTACGACATGTTTGGCGTCGTCTTCGAGGGGCATCCGGACCTGCGGCGGATCCTGATGCCGGAGGATTACGAAGGCTTCCCGCAGCGGCGCGACTTCCCGGTCGGGGGAGAACCGGTGCTGTTCACCTTCAACGAAGAAGACTCCTACGGCAAATGGCACTGACGAGCGACTACCGCCAGCGTGAGGAGTCGATCACGATCGCCACCGAGACCAGTGGCGAGTCGCACGAGCTGCTGACGCTCAACATCGGCCCTCACCATCCCGCCACCCACGGCGTGCTGCGGCTGATCGCCACCCTGGAGGGCGAGGTGGTCCGCGACATCAAGCCGATCGTCGGCTACGTGCACACCGGGATCGAGAAGACGGCCGAGCAGAAGTCCTACTGGAAGGTCATCCCGGTGGTCGAGCGGATGGACTACCTCGCCTACTACTTCAACGCGATGACGTTCTGCGGCGCGGTCGAAACGCTGCTTGACCTCGAGGTGCCGCCGCGCGCCCAGTACCTGCGCGTCATCCACCTCGAGCTCAACCGGATCATGTCGCACCTCGTCTGGCTCGGAACCAGCGCCCTGGACCTCGGCGCGATCTCGATGTTCTGGTACTGCTTCCGCGAGCGCGAGACGATCCTGGACCTGTTCGAGATGTCCTCGGGACAGCGGATGCACACCCGCTACATCCAGGTCGGTGGGGTGTTCGAGGACATCCCCAGCGGCTTCGCGGCCAAGCTGCGCAAGTTCCTGGACGAGATGCCCACCCGCGCCGACCAGTACGCGGATCTGCTGGAGAAGAACCAGATCGTGTTCGAGCGCTTGCACGGGACCGGGCAGCTCGATCAGGAGACGCTGCTCAAGCTCGGGGTCACCGGGCCGCTGCTGCGCGCGGCCGGCAACCCGTGGGATCTGCGCAAGGCCACCCCCTACTCGAGCTATGACCACTTCGACTTCAAGATCCCGGTGGGGACCGTGGGCGACAACTACGACCGCTACCGGGTCCGCCACGCCGAGCTCTACGAGTCGGTCAAGATCATTCGCCAGGCGCTCGACGGACTCCCCGAGGGGCCGTTCATCACCACCGATCGCAAGGTGGCGCTGCCGCCCCGGCACGAGCTCGCCACCAGCATGGAGGCGCTGATCCACCACTTCAAGCTGGTCACCGAGGGCTTCCGGGTTCCCCCCGGCGAGGTCTACTACCCGATCGAGGGGCCCCGGGGCGAGCTCGGCTGCTTCGTGCGCGCCGACGGCTCGGGCAAGCCGGCCCGAGTCCACATGCGCGATCCCAGCTTCGTCAACCTGCAGGCGCTGGCGCCGATGGTCCGCGACGGCTACATCGCCGACCTGATCGCCACGCTGGCGATGCTCGACCCGATCCTCGGAGGGATCGACAGATGAGCCCTCAGGTGCCGCGCTTCGCCCACGGATCGCGGGTTCCCGGATGGGACGACGCGGTCGACCTGACCAAGGACCCGGCGGTGATCCCCGACCGGGCCACCACGCCGGTGCCCGAGGAGCTGCGCCAGGAGATCGAGGCGGCCATGGCCAAGTACCCCGACCGCCGCTCGGCGGCGATCCCGGCGCTGCACGCCGCCCAGGCGGTTCACGGCTGGTGCTCTCCGGAGGCGATCGACCAGGTGGCCTGCGTGATGCAGCTGACTCCGGCCTATCTGACCTCGGTGGCCACCTTCTACGACATGCTCGAGACGTTCCCGCGCCCGCCCCACCACGACGTCTACGTCTGCACCAACATCACCTGCTCGATGCTCGGCGGCGACGACCTGCTCGACGCCCTGGTGGGGGCGGCGGCGGGAGATCCCGGCATCCACATACGCGCGTTCGAGTGCCTGGGCGCCTGCGACATCGCGCCGATGGCCTCGGTCGACGGCGACTACATCGGCCCCCTCGAGCTCAGTGACGCCCAGACCGTGGTCGAGGATCTGCACGCCGGGCGCCCGGTCATGCCGGCCAAGCAGATCCGCTACCGCCAATCGGTGGATCCGGGCGTGCAGCCCGGGGCCGAGGAGTTCTCGGCCCCCGACCACCCCGAGCGGGCCGACACCGCCGGGCTGACCTCCGAAGACCTCCAAGCCGACCGGCCGGGTCCCGTGGCGCCGATCGAGATACCCCCAGACCAGACCAGGGATGACACATGAGGAAGATCCTGTTTGACCGGATCGACGAGCCCGGCCTGAACACCCTCGAGGTCTACGAGCGCCGCGGCGGCTACCGGGCGCTACGCAAGGCGCTCTCGATGACCCCCGACGACGTCGCCGCCCAGATCATGGAGTCGGGCGTGCGCGGCCGCGGCGGGGCTGGCTTTCAGATGGGCAAGAAGGTCTCCTTCCTGCCCCATGGGGGCATGGAGAAGTACCTGGTCTGCAACGCCGACGAATCCGAGCCGGGGACGTTCAAGGACCGGGAGTTGATGCAGAAGAGCCCGCACATGCTGGTCGAGGGCGTGGTCATCGCGGCCTACGCGGGCGGGATCGACCGCGCGTTCATCTACATCCGGGGCGAATACGAGCTGCAGGCCAACATCCTCGAGGCGGCGATCGCCGAGGCGCAGCGCGCGGGTTACGTCGGTGAGCGGATCATGGACTCCGACACCTCGGTGTCGGTCGTGCTGCACCGCGGCGCCGGCGCCTACATCTGCGGTGAGGAGACCGGCCTGCTGGACTCGCTGGAGGGCAAGCGCGGCAATCCCCGGCTCAAGCCGCCGTTTCCCGCCATCGAGGGCCTCTACCACGGTCCCACCCTGATCAACAACGTCGAGACGCTGTGCACCGTTCCCCACATCCTCAACATGGGTGGCGAGGAGTACGCCAAGATCGGGACCGAGACGTCGACCGGCACCAAGCTGGTCTCGATCTCCGGCGACGTCCAGCGGCCCGGCAACTACGAGATCGAGCTCGGCATCCCCTCGCGCGAGATCATCTACGGCCTGGCCGGAGGTCCCCCGGAGGGCCGCAAGGTCAAGTTCTGGTTCCCCGGCGGCTCCAGCGCACCGGTGCTGACGGCCGACGATCTCGACGTGCCCTACGACTTCGACAGCATGGCCAAGGCCGGGTCGATGCTCGGTTCCGGAGCCATCATCGTTGCCGACGAGCGCCGCAGCGTGCTCGACGTGGCCCTCAAGGTGGCCAAGTTCTACGCCCACGAGTCCTGCGGCAAGTGCGTCCCCTGTCGTGAGGGGACCAACTGGACCCACAAGATGCTGGCCCGGATCCAATCCGGCGAGGCCACCCCGATGGACCTCGACATCATGGCCTCGGTCCAGGAGCAGATCATCGGCAACTGCCTGTGTGTGCTGGGCGACGCGATGGCGATGCCGATCGGATCGATGGTCGAGAAGTTCCGCCCTGAGCTGGAGGCCGAGATCGAGGCCGCCCGCGAGCGCGCCGAGGCCGCCGCCGTGGCCGACGTCGTGCCGCTCGGCGTGGCTGACGAGCACGCCGGCCCGATGCCCGTTCACTAGTACTGAAAAAAGCCATGCCACGCCCAGAGCAGAAGACCATCCAGCTGACGATCGACGGCCGTGAGGTCCGGGCGTTCGAGGGCTCGATGCTCGTCGACGCCGCCAAGCAGGGCGACGTCGAGATCCCGTACTTCTGTTATGAGCCCAAGCTCGGCAACCCGGTTGGGGCCTGCCGCATGTGCCTGGTCGAGATCGAGGGGATCCCCAAGCTCCAGACCTCGTGCTCGACCCCGGTCAAGGACGGGATGGTCGTCCACACCCAGACCGATCGCGTCCGCCACGCCCAGAACGCGATCGTCGAGTTCCTGCTCGTCAACCACCCTCTGGACTGCCCGGTCTGCGACAAGGGGGGCGAGTGCCCGCTGCAGGACATCACCTTCGGTTGGGGCCTCGGACGGTCGCGCTTCATCGAGCCCAAGCGCCACTTCCAAAAGCCCCTGGCCCTGTCGCCGCTGGTGGCCATCGACCGCGAGCGGTGCATCCTCTGCTACCGCTGTGTCCGCTTCTCGCAGGAGATCGCCGAGGACTACCAGCTGATCTTCGCCGAGCGCGGCGCCGACACGTTCGTGGCCAC
>DASXJY010000009.1:0-33610 GCA_036497115.1 Solirubrobacteraceae bacterium | reverse complement strand
CTGCTGGCGACACGGCTGACCGGTGCCGCCGGCAACGACGTGCTGTGGGTGGTGCTGGCGGTCGCGATCGCCACCGCCGCCGGCGCGCTCAATGGCGTGCTCGTCGCCTACGTCCGGCTGCAGTCGATCATCGTCACGATCGCCACGCTGTTCATCTTCAGCGGGATCTCGCTGAAGATCCTCGATCAGCCCGGCGGCGCCGTACCCCGCAGCTTCGAGGATCTCCTGACCGGAGTCACCGTCATTCCCCGGGCCCTGATCATCATTCTGCTCGGGGCCGTCGCCTGGCTGGCGCTGCGGCGCACGCGGCTGGGCGCGGCGATCTACGCCATCGGGGGAGACCGCGAGTCGGCGCGCATGTCGGGGATTCCGATCGAGCGCCGGCTGCTGGCCACCTACACGCTGGCCGGACTGTTCTACGGCTTGGCTGGAGTCTTCTTCACCGCCCAGACGGGCAGCGGCGACCCCGGTACCGGCACCAGCTTCCTGCTGGCGCCGTTCATCGCGGTGGTTCTGGGAGGCGCCCGGTTCGGTGGCGGCGAGGGCTCGGCGATCGGTTCGATCATCGGGGCGTTCATCGTGACGATGCTCGTCGCGCTGATCTTCGTGCTCGGCATCGACACGTTCTGGACCGGCATCGTCGAGGGCGTGGTCCTGGCGCTCGCCGTGCTGCTGAACTCATCGGTGCGGCGCTGGAGGCCGCGGCGAGCCTGATGGCCACCACCACTGCTCCCACCCGCACCGGCGCGCGCCCCCTGGATCGCATCGCCCGTGGTTTGCGCTCGGCCCCCTGGGCACCGGTATGGCTGGCGGTGGTCGTCCTGTGGATCGCGTCGCGCTGGATCGTCGGTCCCAGCTTCCAAGGCATCGACAACGTCTGGGCGATCATCACGGCGGCGTCGTTCATCGCCGTTGCCGCGGCCGGCCAGGGCCTGGTGATCCTGACCGGCGGAATCGATCTGTCGATCCCGTGGGTGATGACGCTCGGTGGGGTGATGATCGCCCGCTGGACTAACGGCAGTGACAGCGCGCTGATGTGGGCGCTGCCCGCGCTGCTCGCGCTGGGGGCCCTGATCGGGGTGCTCAACGGCGTCGCGATCTCGTTCTTGGGGATCGCCCCGGTGATCGTCACGATCGCCATGAACTCGATCGCCCAAGGTGTCGTGCTGGTCAGCACCGGAGGTACCCCCACGGGCAGCGCCCCGCCGCTGCTGCGCGACATCATGGTCAAGCACGTGGCCGGGATTCCGATCATCGTGATCGGCCTGGTCGCGTTCGCGGTGCTCATCGGCCTCGGCATGAGCCGGACCACCGGAGGCAAGCGGACCTACGCCGTCGGCAACTCCGAGCGGGTGGCGCGGCTGTCCGGCGTGCGCGTTCCCGCCGTGATCATCGGCGTGTACGCGATCTCGGCCATGTGCTCGGTGCTGGCGGGAATCCTCCTTACCGCCTCCTCGAGCCAGGGCTTTCTGGGTATGGGAGATCCGTACCTGCTGCCATCGATCGCCGCGGTGGTCATCGGCGGTGCCTCGATTCTCGGCGGCCGAGGCCACTACAGCGGAACCTTCGGCGGCGCGCTGTTCCTGGCCCTGCTCACCTCGGTATTGACCGCTGTCTCGGTGTCCGAGGCCAACCGAGAGATCCTGTTCGGCCTGGTCATCCTGCTGGCCGTGGTGGCGGCCCGGGAGCGGGGGGTGGCATAGTGCCGGCCGTCCTGAACAAGCGAAAGGCGTTTAGGTGAACGAGGTCATCATCTCCGCCGCCATCACCGGCGGCATGACCGTGCCGACCCAGAGCGCGGCGATCCCGGTGACTCCGGAGGAGATCATCGAGTCGGCGGTCGGCGCCCACGCGGCGGGGGCGGCAATCGTGCACATTCACGTCCGCGACCCGGATACCGGTCGGCCCAGCAGCGACCTAGAGCTGTTCCGCGAGGTGCTCGACGGCATCAGGCAGCGCTGCCCGGTGATCGTTCAGCCGACCACCGGCGGCGGCCAGGGGATGACGATCGAGGAGCGGGCCGCCGTGCTGACGGAGTTCGAGCCGGAGATGGCCACGTTCAACACCGGCTCGATCAACTTCGGTCTGTTCCCGGTCGGCGAGCGCGACCGCGATTGGGCGCAATGGGAGCGCGAATACCTCGAGGACACGCGTGACTACGTGTTCCGCAACACGTTTGCCGACATGGAGCGGATCTGCCAGATGATGCGCGAGGGCAACATCAAGCCCGAACTCGAGGCCTACGACGTGGGGCACCTGTACAACATCGCCCACCTGGTGGGCAAGGGACTGCTCGACACCCCGGTCCACATTCAGTTCGTCCTCGGCGTCCTGGGGGCAAACCAACCCGAGCTCGAGCAGGCGATGCACATGCTGCAAACCGCCCGCTCGCTGTTCGGGACCGACTTCACCTGGTCGGCGGCGGGGATCGGCTATCCGGCCGAGTACAACCTCGCGGCCCTGGGGATCATGCTCGGCGGCCAGATCCGAGTCGGGCTGGAGGACAACCTTCGGCTGTCGCGCAACCAGCGCGCCGAGACAAACGCCGAGCTCGTCGACAAGGCGGTGGCGCTGGCGGCGATGTTTGACCGCCCGCCGGCGACACCCGACCAGGCCCGCGAGTTCTTCGGTCTCAGAGGCCGCGTGGGCGCCGGCTCCTGAGCCGGGCGGCGAGCCTTTCGAAGGCCTGCGGGCTCGGGGTCGACGAACCCTGCTCGTAGCCCCGGACGATCTCGACGATCTTCTCGTTCAGCGGCGTCGGGATCCCGTATTCGGAGCCCCGCTGCACGACCGCTCCGTTGATCACTCCGACCTCGCTGGGAACCCCGCGCTCGATGTCCTGGAGCATCGATGCCTTGGTCGCGGCCAGGCGGCCCATCATGGTGTCGATGGCGGCGTCGGCCACGGCGCTGTCGTCAGCGGCCAGGTCGTCTGGATTGACGCCGACCTGCTCCTGCAGCTCGAGACCCTGCGCGTGCCCCACCTCCACCCCCTCGCGCCACACCGCGCGGGCCAGGCGGCGCCCCAGGGGATGCTCGGCGATCTCGCCGTAGAGCAACCCTGAGGCCACCCCGAGTCCCGACCAGGTCGAGTTGATGAGCAGCTTTGACCACACCTGCCCGCGGATGTTGTTGGTGACTCGCACCTCGGCGGCGGTCCCCAGCGCCGCGGCCAGCCGAGCCAGACGGTCTGACGGCGATCCGTCGGGCTCGCCGATCACGAACGGAGCCCGCGTTGTCTGGGCCAGCCTTCCCGGTCCGAGGTTGGTCGCGCCCCACTCCACGGTGCCGATCAACAGCCGGTCGGCTCCCACCAGCTCGGCCACCCGGTCCTGAACCAGCCCGTTGCCGAGCGAGACGAACGTGGCCGCCCGGTCACGCAGCGGTTTCAGCGCCGGCTCCAGGTAGGCCGCCTTGAGCGTCACCAGCGCGAATTCGGGGTCGACGGGCAGCTCGCCGGCGTCGGCGTAGGCGTCGAGGGCGACGGTCCTGGGCTCGCCGAGGCAGTCGAAATCGAGCCCGGGCTCGCGCAGCCGGGCGACGTGGTCGCGATTGGCGTCGAGCACCATCACCCGGCGCACCTTGCCGTTCATCAGCGCAGCGGTGACCCCGCCGATCGCTCCGCCGCCGACAACCAGGACATCGCTGTCCACCATCGTCTCAGCTTCCCGGTTCAAACCGCTGCGGGGGCAGGCGCTCGAGCAGCTCGGCGAGGGCCGCATACCGCTCGTCGCGCTCGCGCAGGATGCTCTCGGGTTCGCCGTCGCCGTAGCTGTAGAACCCGGCCCCGGCGCTGGTCCCGGTGCGCCCCGCAGCGACCAGCCGGCGCAATGTCTCGGGGACGAAGAAGCGGTCCCCCAGGGCGTCACGGTGCTGCTCGAGCACGGCGGCGTAGACGTCGAGTCCGGCCATGTCGGCGATCTGGAACGGGCCGAAGAACGGTAGCCGGAAGCCGAAGCACGAACGCACCACCTGGTCGACCTCCGCCGGCGTGGCGACACCTTCTTCGACGCAGCGGACCGCCTCGCAGAGCAGCGCCGATTGCAGCCGGTTGGCGACGAAGCCGACTCCCGCCCCCACCACCGAGGGAAACTTGCCCAGGGCGCGGAGAAACTCGACCACGCGCTCCACCACCGCCGGCCCGGTGGCCTCGATCGGCACCACCTCCACGCCGGGTGTCCACTCCGGGGGGTTGAACCAGTGCATGCCGAGAAACCGCTCGCGGCGCTGCAGCGCAGAGGCCAGCTCATCGACCGACAGTGACGACGTGTTGGTGGCGATTACGGTCTGCGCGGCCGCGGCCTGTTCACAGGCGCGCAGCACCTCGTGCTTGACCTCGACGTTCTCGGCCACGGCCTCCAGCACCAGCTCGGCCCCGCCCACCGCGTCCGCCAGCTCGGAACAGGCCTCGACCGACTCGGCGCGGCGGACGGCCTCGGGGTCGACGAGACCGCCCTCGGCGTGGCTGCGCGCCCGCGCGATCACCCGCTCGCGCGCGGCCCGGGCGAGCTCTGGCGTGGCGTCGGCGAGGCGCACCGTGACACCGGCGGCCGCGAACGCCTCGGCGATCCCCGAGCCCATCCGGCCGCCGCCCACCACGGCCGCGGTGGCCGGCCAGCCAGGGCGCTCCCGGACTCTCATTGGTGACGGCCTTACCCGTGGTGCCGGGCAGGAAAACGTCCCCGCCGCGCCCGGTTCGCGGGCACCGGCGGTGGGTACACGAAATCGTGTGCAGGACTGCTTGATCACTGGCGTCGAAGCCGTCGACGTGCGGTTTCCGACGTCGCGGACGCTGGCCGGGTCAGACGCGATGAACGACGCGCCCGATTACTCCGCCGCGTACGTGATGCTGCGGACCGACAGTGACCGCACCGGGTACGGGATGACGTTCACGATCGGTCGGGGGACCGAGGTGGTGGTGACCGCGATCAACGCGCTGGCCCACCTTCTCGAGGGCCGGCGCCTATCCGATCTGGCCGGCGACCCGCGCGGATTCTGGCGCACCCTGACCGGGGATTCGCACCTGCGCTGGATCGGTCCCGAGAAGGGGGTGATTCACCTCGCCACCGCCGCCCTGGTCAACGCCGTCTGGGACCTGTGGGCGGCGGCGGAGGGAAAGCCGCTGTGGAAGCTGGTCGTGGACATGACTCCCGAGCAGCTCGTCGCCTGTGTCGACTTTCGCTACATCAGCGATGCTCTCACCCCCGAGCAGGCGGTCGACCTGCTGCAGTCGCGGGCCTCCGGCAAGGCGCAGCGGGAGGCCGAGATGCTCCGCGACGGATTTCCCGCCTACACCACGTCGGTCGGCTGGCTGGGCTTCAGCGATGAGGAGGTCGCCACGCGCTGCCGCCGGGCGGTGGAGCAGGGCTGGACGCACCTGAAGATGAAGGTCGGCGGCGACCTCGACGACGACCTGCGCCGCGCCGCGCTGATCCGGGCGGAGATCGGCAGCGACCGCTTCTTGATGATGGACGCCAACCAGGTCTGGGACGTTGACGAGGCGATCGCCAACACGCGTCGACTGGCCGAGTTCGACCCCTGGTGGATGGAGGAGCCGACGAGCCCCGATGACATCCTCGGGCACGCCCGGATCGCCCGCGAGGTGGCGCCGATCCGGATCGCCACCGGCGAGCACTGCCACAACCGCACGATGTTCAAGCAGCTGATGCAGGCCGGAGGTCTGGGCGTCTGCCAGGTCGATGCCTGCCGCCTGGGCGGGGTCAACGAGGTGCTGGCCGTGCTGCTGCTGGCGGCGCGGTTCGGAATCCCGGTGTGCCCGCACGCCGGCGGCGTCGGGCTGTCCGAATACGTCCAGCACCTTTCGCTGATCGACTACATCGCCATCGGCGGCGAGCTCCCAGGGCGGGTGATCGAGTTCGTCGACGAGCTGCACGAGCACTTCGTGGCCCCGGCTGAGATCCGTGACGGCCGCTACGTGACCCCCCGGCAACCGGGCTACAGCATCGAGATGCACCCCGCTTCGCTGGCCGAGTATGCGTTCCCCGATGGCGCGGCGTGGCGCGCCGAGGGCAGGCGATGAGCGCGGCCGGCGCCGGGACACGCCTGGCTCGGGTGCGCCACGAGTCAGGACAGGTCGCCGTCGGCGCCGTCGCCGGCGACGAGCTTGGCCTGCTCGCCACGGCCGACCCGCTCGCCGTGCTGCAGGGCGCAGAGCCGGAGGTCGTGGGGACGATCGCGATCGGCGACGGCGAGACGTGCGCGGTCTCAGCGCCGTGGACCCTGCTGGCCCCGATCACCGCCCCGGAGACGTGGGCCGCCGGGGTGACCTACGAGCACAGCCGCGACGCCCGGATGCGGGAGAGCGAGGTCGTCGACGTCTATGACCTGGTCTATGACGCCGAGCGCCCGGAGCTGTTTCTCAAGGACTGCGCCGGGCGCCGGACGGTGGGCCCGGGCGAGCCAATCGCCACCCGCCGTGACAGCTCGTGGACCGTCCCCGAGCCCGAGCTGGCCGTGGTGCTCGGGCCCCGCGGCTCCCCGCTGGCGGTGACGATCGGAAACGACGTCTCGTCGCGCGACATCGAGGGAGCCAATCCGCTGTACCTTCCCCAGGCCAAGATCTACGCGCAGGCGTGCGCGCTGGGCCCGGTGATGGTGGTGCCGCAGGACTGGGACGCGCCATTCGAGATCGAGCTGCGGATTCTCGGCCCGCAGGGCGGCCCGGTGTTCGAAGCCGAGACCTCGACCGCCAACATGCGCCGCTCGCTCAGCGAGCTGATCGACTTTCTCTGCCGTGACAACCCGGTGCCGGCGGGTAGCGTCCTACTGACCGGCACCGGGATAGTGCCGCCCGACGATGTGACCCTCCTGCCGGGGCAGTCTGTGGAGATCCGTATCGGCGGGATCGGCAGGCTGAAAAACCCCGTCGCCGGGGCCGCCGGTTTCAACCAGTGACAGGAGACGAGATTCCATGTCCGAGATGATTTCCACCCTCAGCCCGGCGAATTTCATCGCCGGCAAGTGGAGCCCGAGCCTGAGCCAGCGCACCTACGAGCGCCACAACCCGTGGCGACCGAGCGAGGTGGTGGGGGAGTTCCCAAGCTCAGACGCCCGCGACGTGGCCGCCGCCGTCGACGCCGCCGCCGAGGCGCTGCCGGCCTGGTCGGCGCTGCCGGCCGCCCAGCGCGGGGCGATCCTGGCCCGCGCCGCCGGGCTGATCGAGGAGCGAGTCGAGGACATCGCCCAGGACATGACCCGGGAGATGGGCAAGCCGCTGCGCGAGTCCCGGGTCGAGGCCGCCCGAGCGGCGGCCATCCTGCGCTTCTTCGCGGGTGAGGGCTGGCGGCCGGTCGGCAAGCTGTTTGAGCAGTCGGCGACTGGAGCGACCGTTTACACGCGCCGGCGCCCGGTGGGAGTGGTGGGACTGATAACGCCGTGGAACTTCCCCGCCGCCATTCCCACCTGGAAGAGCGCGCCGGCGCTGGCCTACGGCAACACCGTGATCCTCAAGCTGGCCCAGGACTCGCCCCTGACCGGGTTGCACATCGCCCGGGCGCTCGACGAGGCCGAGCTTCCCGATGGCGTCCTGAATGTGGTCATCGGGCGCGGGTCAGAGGTGGGGGAGCCGCTGGTCGCCGATCCCCGCGTCAGCGCGATCTCGTTCACTGGCTCGTCGCCCGTGGGTCAGGGGGTGCGCGAGCGGGCGGCCGGGCTCGGCAAGCGCGTCCAGCTCGAGTTGGGCGGCCACAATCCGCTGATCGTGGCCGCGGACGCGAACCTGGAGGCTGCCGTGGCGGCCGCCTACGCGGGGGCGTTCTCGTCGGCGGGGCAGAAGTGCACCGCCACCCGTCGCATCTACGTACAGAGCGGGGCGTACGAGGAGTTCCGGACCGCCCTGCTGGACCGAGTCGCCGCCGCCAAGGTCGGCGACCCGGCCGAGCCTGAGACCGAGGTCGGGCCGCTCGTCAACGAGAGCCAGTTCGACGACGTCATGTCCGGGATCGCCCGCGGCCGCGACGAGGGCGGCGCGGTGATCGCCGGTGGCGAGCGCGCCGATCCCGACGCCTACCTGGTCGCCCCGACGGTGTTCGAGAACGTCGCCGACGACGGCTTTCTCTCCTGCGAGGAGGTGTTCGGACCGGTGACCTCCCTGTACCGCTTCGACACGGTCGACGAGGCGATCGAGCGGGCCAACGGGGTCCGGTTCGGCCTCTCGGCGTCCGTATTCACCTCCAGTCTGACCACCGCCCAGCGGTGCCTGGACCAGCTGCAGGCGGGGATCCTGCACGTCAACTCACAGACTGCCGGGGCCGACGTCCACGTTCCCTTTGGCGGGACCAAGGAATCCGGTTACGGCCCGCACGAGCAGGGAAGCGCGGCGGCGGAGTTCTACACCGAGGAGGTCACCGTCTACCAAGACGTCTGACGTTCTGCTGGCGCCCGATTTCGGTGCCCGGGCCGACGTGATGCGACTGAGTTGCCGTATAGGGAAGTTAGGCGCATCACCCCCGCCCCGCCCTCCGAGTACCCAAGGTTCGTTGGCGGTGGCGAGTTTGGGGTATCCCGGAAACTGGTGCCTGAATCCGACAAGCTAGCGCGCTATCGCACAATCTCCACCCTCGGGGCGGGGGGGACGGCGGTCGTCCTGCTCGCCGAGGACACGCTGCTGGGCCGCCTGGTGGCGCTCAAGCGGATGAGCGTGATCGACGATCGGGTCGGGCTGCGATTGCGGCGCGAAGCCCTGATCGGCGCCTCGATCAGCCATCCCAACCTGGTCTCGGTATTCGACGTCGTCGCCGAGGACGACGGCAACGTGGTGATCGTGATGGAGTACGTCGAGGGCGAGACCCTGGCCAAGGCGCTTGAACGTCAGCGGCGCCTGCCGGTGTCCGAGGCGCTCAGGGTCCTCACGGGCGCGGCGGCCGGGCTCGATGCCATCCACGCCCGGGACATCGTCCACCGTGACGTCAAGCCGCCGAACATCCTGCTCGGCGCCGGCGGCGTGGTGAAGCTGGCCGATCTCGGCGTGGCCTCGAGGGCCGATTTCACCCGGATCACCAGCTCGGGCGCGGTTGTGGGCTCGCTGCGCTACATGGCCCCCGAGCAGGTTGAGAATGCCACCTCCACCGCCTCGGTCGACGTCTACGCGCTGGCCGTGGTCGCCTTCGAGGCCCTGTCAGGGAGGCAGGCCCGCCTGGAGGTCAATCCGCTGGCGCTGGCCCACGCGATCGCCACCAAGCCGCCGCCGGATCTCCGTGAGGCATGGCCCGAGGCGCCCGCCGCGGCCGCCGAGCTCCTCCGGCGCGCGATGTCGCGCGATCCCGCCCAGCGCCCCAAGTCGGCCGGGGACCTGGTGGGGCGGCTGCAGGAGATCTTCGAGCCGCAGAGGACGGCACGGCTCAGCCCGCCACGGCCCGCGCCAGTGCGCGAGCCGGCGGTGGCCGTGGCGGCGGCCCGGGCCGCTCCGGCGGTCCGGCGGGCTCCGGTGGTCCGGGCGGCCACGGCGGTCCCCGCTGCTGCCGCTGCTGGCGCTGCGCTGGCCCGGGAGGCGCCGGACGGCAACTCAGCGCCGACCGCCGCCTCGGCCGCGCCGTCACGGGCGCCGGCGAAGCCCCGTCGGCGGCCGCCGGCCCGGGATCGTCGCCGTGTGGCTGCGCCCGCTGGCGGTGGCGCTGGCGCCCGGCGCGGCGAGTGGACCACCAGTACGGTGACTGTGCCCAAGCACTCACGACGGGGCCTGATCGCGGCGCTGGCGCTGGCCGCGCTGGCCGCAGCTGTGGTGGTCGTGGTGCTCACGAGCGGCGGCGGGACGCCCAGCGGGCGCCGCGCGTCACTCACTGCCGGCGGTCACAAGGGGGTCGCGGTACGTCCGACCGGCTCCCGTCTGTCGAGCGCCTCGGGGTTGCCGAGCGCCTCCGGGTCGGCTGGCGGCTCTGGTTCGCCGAGCGCCGCCGGGTCATCGGGTGCCTCCGGGTCAACCGGGGGTGGTTCCGGGTCCACTGCGGCTGGTTCCGGGTCAACCGCGGCTGGTTCCGGGTCTACCGCGGCTGGTCCCGGGTCAACCGGGGGTGGTTCAGGGTCGGTGGGCGTCGCCGGCGGCGCCAACGCGAGCACGCCCACCAGCGCGGTGGAGTCCTTCTATCAGCTCGCCGCAGCGCAGAACTTCGCTGCCGCCTGGGCCCTCGCCGATCCGGCCTTTCGCAGCCAGCTCAACGGCTACGACAGCTTCCGGGGCGGGCAGGCCCAGACCAGATCGGTCAGCTTCCAGTCGGCCCAGGTGGTCAGCCAGTCGGCCACCGGCGCCACCGTCTCGGTCCGAACCACCTCGGTGCACACCGACGGGACGCAGCATTGCGCCGGAACCGTGGACCTGGTCCGCGCCTCCACCTCGGGAGGCTGGCTGCTTCACCAGATCCACATCAACTGCACCTGACGCTCGCCGGCGCCGCCGGCGCCGCCGGCGCCGCCTGCGTCGCCTGCGTCCCGGCGGCACTGCGGCCCTGGCGCGGCAGGCACCCTCTTAAGAACCTCTCACCAACTTCGCGTAGCTTGCGACTGGACCATGAATGGACCGAAGCATCTGTGGTCTGGCGACTGGCAGCAGGAGTCCGAGGCCGCCTCGGCGGATCGTGCCAGCCGGCGGGCAAAGCCGGTCGAGGAGCCGCCGACCGTCCAGCTTCCGAAGCACTCCGCCCGACCGCGGCGGAAGGGACTGCCGCGTCTACTGCCGGTGGGACTTGTGGCGCTCGTGTTCCTGGTCGCGGCGGCCATCGGGCTGGCCGCGCTGCTCGGCTCCTCAGGGCACAAAGCCGCTCCGGCCAGGACCCACGCCGCAGCGCCCACCCCGCGGCCGACAACCCCCTCGCCCCAGCCTTCGACACCCCGGACCACCCCGCAGCCCGCCACTCCTCCGGGCGTGACTCCCGCGCCCAATCCGGCCACCGTCCCGGCGCCCACCCGGCAGGTCAGCTGGCTGGGGATGCAGATTGAGACGCTCCCGCCCGGGGCCGCGGTGATCGAGACGGTGAAGCTGGGCAGCCGGGGTGATGTGGCCGGACTCAATCCGGGCGATGTGATCGTGGCGGTCAACAACCGGGCCATCAACGGCGCCGAAACGATCGTCGGCGCCATCCATGGACTCAAGGCGGGCGCCCAGGTGCCGGTCGAGGTCAGCCACGGCTCAGCGCTGGAGCAGCTCAACGTCACGCTGGGCAACCCGCCCACGGTGCACCCGTGACTCGTAGTCAGAACCACCAGGGCACAGCGGCACCCGTGACCGGTATCAGCGCCGTCCCGGCACAGCCGCCTCCAGCGCAGCGATGAGCTTCGTCTGGCCCCTGGCCCTGGTCGCCCTGATCGCGATCCCCCTGCTCGTCGTCTGGTACCTGCGCCAGCAGGGCCAGCGCAAGCGCGCCGCCGCGCGGTTCGCCAACCCCGCGCTGGCCGCCTCGTTTGCCCCCCACCGGCCCGGCTGGCGCCGGCACGCCCCGATGATCGTCTTCGCGGTCGCCATCGCCGCCCTGATCGTGGCCGCGGCCCGCCCGCAGCGAACTGTGGCCGTCCCCATCACCAGTGGGGGGATCATGCTGGCCAACGACGTCAGCAGCTCGATGACCGCCACCGATATCCGTCCCACCCGGCTGGGGGCGGCACAGAGCGCGGCCGAGCGCTTCGTCAAGGGGGTCCCCTCCGGGTTCAAGGTGGGTCTGATGGAGTTCGCGCGGCGGCCGATCCTCCTGCAGTCGCCGACCAGTGACCACACGCTGACACTGTCGGCGATCACCCAGCTTCACCCCGGGGGAGGCGGCACCGCGGTCGGCGAGACGCTGCAGACCGCGCTGCGGGTGCTCACCAACTTGCGCCAGAATTCAAAGCGGCTGCCGAGCGCGATCGTGCTGCTGTCCGATGGCGCCTCCAACGTGGGGACCGACCCGGTGGCAGTGGCTCAGCAGGCCAAGCGCCAGCACATCCCGATCTACACGATTGCCCTGGGTACCGCGAACGGGACGATCCCGATCACCCGCAAGGGCCACACGGTCAGGGTGCCGGTGCCGCTGAGCTCGCAGGAGCTGGGACAGATCGCCCGCCAGTCCGGCGGGCGCTCGTTCACCGCCGCCGACAGCGCCAAGGCCAGCGCGGTCTACGCCCACCTGGCTACCCAGCTCGGCCACAAGAAGGTCAAAGACGAGATCACGGTGAGCTTCGCGGCCGGAGGCATGGTGCTGCTGCTGGTCGGCGGCGTCCTGTCACTGTTCTGGTTCGCCCGCCTCGTCTAGCCAAGACAATTTCACCCAGCCAGACCAGGAGACGAAATGACGGACATGGAAAGCATCAACCGGCAGCGCGGCGAGGCCCGCGAGGCCCTGCAGGAGGCGCTGTACGAGATCAAGCGGGTGATCGTGGGGCAGGACGCGATGCTCGAACGTCTCCTGGTCAGCCTGCTGGCCAACGGTCACGTTCTGCTGGAGGGAGTTCCCGGCCTGGCCAAGACGCTGACCGTCAAGACGCTGGCGGCGGTCCTGGGCGGCTCCTACAGCCGTATCCAGTTCACTCCTGACCTGGTGCCCGCCGATCTCGTCGGCACCCGGGTGTGGCGGCCTGACACCGGCGCCTTCGACACCGAGCTCGGTCCGGTGTTTCACAACTTCCTGCTCGCCGACGAGATCAACCGCGCTCCGGCCAAGGTTCAGTCGGCTCTGCTCGAGGTGATGCAGGAGCAGCAGGTGACGATCGGTGGCACGACCTACGAGGTGCCGCTGCCGTTCATCGTGATGGCAACACAGAACCCGATCGAGTCCGAGGGCACCTATCCGCTTCCCGAGGCTCAGGTCGACCGCTTTCTGATGAAGATCCTCGTCGACTACCCGACCATCGGTGAGGAGGCGGCAGTGGTGGGGCGCAGCCTCCGTGCCACGGCCGAAGTCCGGGAGTGCCTGGCCCTCCCGGACCTCCACAGTCACTCGCAGACCGTGCAGACAGTGGCGGTGGACCGCACCGTGGTGGGCTACGCGGTGGCCCTCGCCGATGCCACGCGACATCCGGCAAACCACAACCTCAAGGACATGGAGGGCCTGATCGAGTTCGGGGCCAGCCCGCGCGGCCCGATCGGCCTGGTCGGAGCGGCGCGGGCGCTGGCCCTGCTGCGAGGCCGCGGCCATGTTGAGCCCGAGGACATCCGCGATCTTGCCCCCGACGTACTGCGCCACCGGATCGTGCTCTCCTACGACGCGCTGAGCGACGGTGTCACGGTCGACGAGCTGCTCGAGCGCGTCCTGGCCACCGTCAACGAGCCCGGCGCCGACCGCTTGATCCGCTCCGAAGCCAGGGAGACCGGCACCGACTGGCTGAGGAGCGCGTGACCGAGACCCTCCTGCAGCCGCCGGCGGCCCGCCAGGGTCCTGGAACCCTGGCGTCTCCGCTGGTCGATGCGCTCGACCTGGCCGTCACCCGACTGGTCACCCGGACGCTGCCCGGGGACCGCCGCGCCGCCGGGGTGGGGCTCGGCACCGAGCTGGCCCAGTTGCGGCCCTACGAGGCCGGGGACGACGTGCGCCACATCGACGCCTCGGCCACGGCTCGGACCGGCACCCCGCACGTGCGCCTGCACGTCCCCGAGCGGGCGCTGACCACCTGGATCGTGCTCGATCTCTCCCCGTCGATGGCGTTCGGGACCGCCCAGCGGCTGAAGGCCGATGTGGCCGAAGGCGCGGCCACGGTGTTCGGCCGGCTCGGCGTGCGCCGGGCCGGCAGCGTGGGCTTGATCGCCTTCGGCGCCGGTGAGGCCCACGTCCTGCCGCCGCGCGGGTCCAAGCCGGGGATCGTGGCGCTGCGGCGGTTTCTGGGCGAGGGCGTCGCCCCGGACGGCCGCCACGACCCCGGGGCGCTGGCCGACGCCCTGCGCCGGGCCGGACGCCTGGCGGGCCAGCCCGGGCTGATGGTCGTCGTCTCCGACTTTCGAGATCAGCAGGCCTGGGAGCGCCCCATGGGCTCGCTGCGGGTTCGCCACTCGGTGCTGGCGATCGAGATCGCCGACCCCCGCGAGGCGCAGCTGCCCGAGGTCGGCTACCTGGCCCTGGTCGATCCCGAGACCGGGGCGCGAATCGAGGTGAACACCTCGCGGCGGCGTGTCCGCGAGCGGTTTGCCGAGGCCGAGCGCCGGCGCCGCGAGGCGGTTGCCGGCGAGCTGCGCCGGCTGCGTGTCCACCACACCACGCTGTCCACCGACGAGGAGTGGCTGGTGGAGCTGGGGCGCCGGATGCGATGAGCTTCGCGGCCCCGCTGCACCTGCTCGCCCTGGCCGTGGTTCCGGCTGCGCTGGCCGCCTACCTGTTCGCGCGCCGCCGCCGCCGGCGCTACGCGGTCAGGTTCACCGCTGTCTCCACCGTGCGCGAGGCGGCCGGCGCCTCGGCCTCCTGGGAGCGCCACCTTCCCGCCGCCCTGGCTCTGGCCGCCCTGGCCGCGCTGGCCATCGCGCTGGCCCGGCCGCACGTCACCTACCACGCCGCGGTCGGCGAGGCGTCCGTGATGCTGGTCACCGACCACTCGGGCTCGATGGCGGCCAGCGACGTGCAGCCGGACCGGCTGACCGCGGCGGTCAACGCGGCCAACACGTTCATCGACCAGCTGCCGAAGTCGGTCCGGGTGGGGGCGATCGCCTTCTCGAGCGCGGCCGATGCGGTGCAGGGGCCTGTCGCCAACCACACCGCGGCGCGCGCGATCGTCAACGCGCAGTCGGCGGGCGGTGGAACCGACACCGGCGATGCGTTGCAGCTGGCGCTGCAGCTCCTGCGCGGCGGCACCTCCGGCCACCCGCCGTCGGCGATCGTCCTGCTGTCAGACGGCGCCGCCAACGCCGGCCCCAGCCCGGTCGCGGTCAGTCGCGTAGCCAAACGCGACCGTATCCCGATCTACACGGTCGCCCTGGGCACGCCCCAGGGGGTGCTGGCCAACCCCGATCCCTTTGGCGCCCCCGTGCCGGTGCCGCCGGATCCGCAGCTCATGCGGCAGATAGCCCAGGTGTCAGGGGCGCGCGCCTTCAACGCCCAGAGCGCCGACGAGCTCAGCTCGATCTACAAGCGGCTGGGCAGCCAGCTGGGCAGCGTGAGCCGCCAGCGGGAGATCACGGCGGTGTTCGCAATCGCCGGGGTGGTGCTGCTGATCGGGGCGGTGGCGGGATCGCTGCGGCTGTCCGGCCGCGTGGTCTGAGGGCCGGACGCGTGGGTCTGAGGTCCCGACGCCTGGTCGGAGGTGGGCCGTGGGGCCGCCCCACGGCGCAGGGCACAAAAGTCACACCCGCGCCACGAACGTGACTCACTAAAGACACCAACGTGTCTTGTTCTGTGACACGCGAACGCGGAACCTGGGGGCATGGCGATCCCCATAATGCTTGCCTTATAATCGCCGGTGCGTGCGGCCACAGGACAACCCTGGGAGATCGTGTTCACGCCGGAGGCGGAGAAGTGGTTCATGGCGCTCGGCCAACGAGACGCGCACCGGGCCGCCGCGGCGCTTGACGAGCTCGAGGGCAAGGGCCCGGGTCTGGGGCGGCCGTTCGTGGACTCGATCAAGGGGTCGCGCCATCACAACATGAAGGAGCTGCGTTCGATCGGCGGCAACCTGCGCGCGCTGTTCGCTTTTGACCCCCATCGGCGAGCGGTGGTCCTGGTGGGCGGCGACAAGACCGGCAATTGGGCGGGTTGGTATGAGCGCAACGTCAAGCGTGCGGACGCGCTTTACGACAGGCACCTGCGAGAAGGCGGAAAGGAGGGATCACCATCGCTGGCAAGGCCAAGAACTGGCGGACGGTCAGGGGACAGAGGCCGCTGAACGAGGGCCGGGTGGCGACCTATCGGCAGCTGATGGATGCCGAGCTGCGGCTCGCCGACGTGCGGCGCCGGCGCGGCGTCAGCCAGGACGCGATGGCCGAGGCGCTGGCGGTCAGCCAGCCCAACGTGTCACGGATCGAGCGCGAGGACGATGTCTATCTGTCGACCGTGGCCCGCTACGTGGCGGCGCTCGGCGGCCGCCTCGAGGTGCGGGCGGTGTTCGGGGAGGAGTCGATCACCCTGTTGAGCGAGACCGGTGCTGCCGCAGAGCCCTGATGTCGGCTAACCGAAGTTCACGCCCTGGGCCAGCGGAAGCTCGTCTGAGTAGTTGATCGTGTTGGTGGCGCGGCGCATGTAGGCGCGCCAGGCATCCGAGCCGGACTCACGGCCGCCGCCGGTTGACTTCTCGCCTCCGAACGCTCCGCCGATCTCGGCTCCCGAAGTGCCGATGTTGACGTTGACGATTCCGCAGTCTGACCCGTCGGCGGCCAGGAAGCGCTCGGCCTCGCGCTGGTCACCGGTGAAGATGCTCGAGGAGAGCCCCTGCGGCACTCCGTTGTGCACGGCCAGTGCCTCGTCGAGCTCCCGGTAGGTCATCACCCAGAGGATCGGGGCGAACGTCTCGCGCCTGACCAGCTCGGTCTGGCCCCGCATGCGGACGAGTGCCGGCTCGACGTAGTAGGCATCGGGAAACCCGGCAGCCTCGCGCCGGGCGCCGCCGGCGATCACCTGGCCACCGTCGGCGCGGGCCTCCTGCAGCGCCGAGACCATCCCGTCGTAGGCCCGGCCGTCGATCAGTGGCCCGACCAGCGTCCCGTCGCCGAAGGGGTCGCCGATCGGCAACCGGCCGTAGACGTCGCGCAGGCCGCCCACCAGGTCTTCGACCACGTCCTCGTGCACGATCAGCCGGCGCAGGGTCGTGCAGCGCTGCCCGGCGGTCCCCGCGGCGGCGAACACGATCCCTCGCACGGCTAGCTCGAGGTCGGCCGAAGGCGCCACGACGGCCGCGTTGTTTCCCCCCAGTTCGAGCAGGTAGCGGCCCAGCCGGGCGGCCACCCGGGGCGCCACCTGCGCGCCCATCCGCTCCGAGCCAGTGGCGGAGACCAGCGCCACGGCCGGGCTGTCGACCAGCGCCGAGGCGCCCTCGGCGTCGGCGAGCACCAGCTGGTGCAACCCTGCGGGGGCATCGCACTCTGACATGGCGCGCGCGAGCAGATGAGAGCAGGCCATCGACGTCAGCGGGGTCATCGGCGACGGCTTCCAGACCACGCTGTCTCCGCAAACCAGCGCCACGGCGGTGTTCCAGGACCAAACCGCAGCCGGGAAGTTGAAGGCCGAGATGACCGCCACCACGCCGAGCGGGTGCCAGGTCTCCATCAACCGATGGCGCGGCCGTTCCGAGGGCATGGTGCGCCCCTCGAGCTGGCGGGACAGCCCCAGCGCGAAGTCGCAGACGTCGATCATCTCCTGAACCTCGCCCAGGGCCTCCGAAGGGATCTTGCCGGCCTCGATCGTGATCAGCTGCGCCACGTCGGCCTTGTGCTCGCCGAGCAGGGCGCCAAAGCGCTTGACCAGCGCCCCGCGGGCCGGGGCGGGCACCGTGCGCCACTGCCGGAAGGCGTCGGCGGCAGCGGCGATCGCCGCCTCGACCTCGACCGGGCCGGCGCCCGGAACTTCGAACAGCTGCTCGCCGGTGATCGGCGAGCGGGCGACGATCACCGGTCCCGCGGCGGCGTCGGAGCCGAGCGCCACTGCGCAGCGCTCCAGGCTGCTTCGGGCGCGCCGGCGCAGCTCGTCGGTGGCAGCGACGGAAAGGCGGTTTGCCGACGTGGTCGAGCTCATGCGCGCACTCCTAGACGATGTTGTACTCAGGACGCAAGGCCGCGGCGTCGAAACGCTCGACGCTCAACGGCGCGATGTCTACGAACGGGGGGCGGCGCAGGACCAGGTCACGCAGAATCTCACCGACCGCCGGACCCTGCAGGAACCCGTGGCCTGAGAACCCGGTGGCGTAGATAAAGCGTGAGACGCCCGACGCCTCGCCGATCACCGCGTTGTGGTCGGGGGTCATCTCGTACAGCCCGGCCCAGCCGCCGCGGATGCCGGCCTCGGTGATGCTGGGGGCCCGCCGCTGGGCGACCTCCATCAGGTCCGGGATCCAGTCATCCGAGGTCTCGACGCTGAACCCAGGCTTCTCGTTGGGGTCAGACATCCCCATCAGCAACCCGGGCCCCTCACGGTGAAAGTAGAAGCTCGAGGCGAAATCGATCGTGAACGGCAGCTCGGCGGGCAGACCGTCAATCGGCTCGGTGAACAGCACCTGGCGCCTGACCGGGACGACCGGGAGCTCCACGCCGGCCATCGCGCCGCAGCTGCGCGACCACGCCCCGGCGGCACAGATCACGGTGTGGGTAGCAATCGCGCCTTGGTCGGTGAGAACCGCGGTGATCTCAGAGCCTCGGGTCTCGATCGCCCGGACCGAGCAGCCGACTCGGATCTCGGCGCCGAACTGGCGCGCGCCGAACGCGTAACCCTGGACCACCGCCTCCGGGGTGGCGTGCCCGTCGCCGGGCGAAAACGCCCCGGCGAGAATGTCGTCGCCATGCACCAGGGGGCAGAGCTCGCGGACCTCACCGGCCGACAGCATCCGGGACTCGACTCCGCATCGCTGCTGAAGGGCCACGCTGTGCTCGAACGCGGCAACGTCGGCCGGCCGGGACAAGACGAACAGGTAGCCGACCTGCTTGAGGTCTATCTCCCACCCGGGACGGCGAGCAAAGTCCGCGAACGCGGCCAGGCTGCGCTGGGCGATCTGGATGTTGAGCACGTCTGAGAACTGAGCCCGAACTCCGCCCGCGGCGCGGCGGGTGGAGCCGCTGCCGAGCTCCGCGCGCTCCACGAGCACCACATCCACCCCGGCCTCGGCGAGGTGAAACGTGGCGCTGGTGCCGATCACGCCCCCACCGATCACCACCACCGTGGCGGACTGGGGGAGCGGTGCAGGCGGGCGCGGCATCGACCAGCATCGTAGATCCGCCTGTCGCGTCCGTGTCGCCGTACGGCCGTTACACGCGCAGCGGCGATCGCGACGACGGCGCCGGCGTCGTCAGGTCCGGGCGGCGTTGGCGACGATCGCGCCGATGACCTGCGGCCACAGCTGGCGGGGGAGGTCGTGGCCCATGCCGGGGATGACAACCAGCCGGGCCCCCGGGATCGCCTGGGCGGTGGCGCGTCCTCCCGAGACGTTGACCAGCGGGTCGCTGTCGCCGTGGATCACGGTGGTCGGTGCCTTCACTTCGGCCAGCGACCGCGTTCGGTCCGCAGCGGTCACGATCGCCGCCATCTGGCGGGCGCTGCCGGCAGGATGGATGCCACGGTCAAAGCACCGTCCGGCGCGCTCTCGCTTGGCCGCCTCGTCGAACTCGACCTGCCGGGATCCGATCACCCGGTAGGTCTCGAGGTGGGACTCGATGTAGCCCTCGCGGTCTCGCGGCCCCTGGCGCAGCAGGCGCAGGGCCACGCGGGGCCGGGGCTGGCCGACGCGGCGATTGCCGGTGGTGGACATGATCGAGACGAGTGAGAGGACCCGCTCGGGATGGTCGATGGCGAGCAGTTGGGCGATCATTGCGCCCATCGAAATGCCGACGATGTGGGCGGCGCCGATTTCGAGGTAGTCGAGGAGACCAACGGCGTCGGCGGCCATCTGATCCAGCGAGTAGGCGGCGCAGCGCCGGTCGCGGGTCAGCAGCTGCCATTGCTTGGGGACCGGAGCCTCGCGCAGGATGGTTGAGCGGCCGACGTCGCGGTTGTCGAAGCGGATGACGCGGAATCCCTCGGCCGCGAGCCGCTCACAGAACTCGTCGTCCCACAGGATCATCTGCGACCCCAGACCCATCACCAGCAGCAGCGGCGCCGCGGCCGGGTCGCCAAACGTCTCGTAGCAGAGCTTCAGATCGCCCAGACGCGCTATCTGCTCTCCCGATGTGGTGGTGGACATGCGGCGGCGAAGTCTAGGCAGTCGGGATTCGCGCCCGGGACACGGGATCCCCCAGCCGGAGGATGGCGGGGTCATCAAGCTGGTCGCGGCAACCGCCGAAACTGTGTCCGCCTGGCCGATGGCCGCCCCGCCGCCCAGCTTGAAGAATCCTGGCATGGCAATTGCCCTCCGCATAAGGCCGAGCGGCCAGACCGAGCTGGAGCATCCCGAGCCGGTTCTGGTCCCGGTGGCGATCGACCCCGTTCGGGTGGTCGCCGACGTCAACGCGGAACTGGCAAAACTGGCAGGGGATCCTGCGCAGGCGGCCGCCGAGGTCTTTGTCACGACCCCGGCGGTCCCTGCCGCAGAGGTCGTGGCCCCGGCTCCGGCGGTCCCTGTCGCAGAGGTGGCGGTCCGCCACGACTGGCGGTTCGCGATCAAGTACGCGCTCGATCGGGTCCTGGCGCTGGCCGCGGTGGTGGTCCTGGCGCCGCTGATGCTGACGATCGCCCTGGCCGTGCGTCTGAGCTCGCCGGGGCCGGTGTTTTTCCGCCAGTGGCGGGTCGGGCTCAACGGCCAGCTGTTTGCCCTGTACAAGTTTCGCACCATGCTCGACGAGCCCGAGGACGACGGGTTCCAACCACCGGAGGGCGCAGCTCCAGGCGGGATCGAGGGGGCCGATCGTCGGACTCCCCTCGGCCGCCTGCTGCGCGCCAGCTCGGCCGACGAGCTGCCCCAGCTGATCAACGTGGTGCGCGGCGACATGAGCCTGATCGGCCCCCGGCCCGAGCGTCCCGAGTTCGCCGAGCGGTTCGCCGCCGAGGTGCCGGGTTACGCCCGCCGCCACCGGGTCAAGGGCGGGATCACGGGCTGGGCGCAGGCCAACGGGCTGCGCGGGCAGACCTCGATCGCCGACCGGGCCGTGCTGGATAACCACTACATCGACAACTGGTCGCTGCGCCTGGAGCTGGCCACGGTCCTGCTCACGGTCGTGGAGGTCCTGCGGTTTCGCGATCACGCCCGGGGCGAGAAGAAAGTCGTCTCCGGTCACCAGCAGCGGCGGCTGACCGAGCCCGAACGCGCCGGCGCCTGAGCGTCAGGCCCGGACCTGTGCGACCTCGGCCGCGATCGCGGTTCGCGTCGCGGTCCACTGCTCGCGGATCGCGGCCACCGCGCTCTGATCGATCGAGCCTGCGTTGGGATCGCCGGCGCCGCCCCCCGGGGACAGACGCGCGGCGACGTCGGCGAGCCGGTGGGCGCCGATCATGTTGGCGCTGTTCTTGATCCGGTGGGCGGCCGCGGCGAGCTCGGCCTGGTCTGAGTCCACCACGGCGGCGTCGATCCGCGCAAGCTCCGCGTTGACCTCCGCCATCAGGTCGCCGAGCATCGAAGACATCTCCTGGCCCGGGAACAGCGCCCGCAGCTCGGACAGGCGAGTCTCGTCGAGCGCGTCGAGGCCGTCGCGAGCCGCCGGTGACAGCCAGCGGGTGAGCATCTCGTCGAGCACGTCGAGGCTGATCGGCTTGGCCATGTAGTCGTCCATCCCCGCCTCCAGGCAGCGCTCGCGATCGCCGAGCATCGCGTTGGCGGTCATGGCCACGATCGGCACGTGCTCGCCCCCTCCGGCGGCCGCGGCCGCCTCGCGCCGGCGAATCTCGCGGGCCGTGTCATACCCGTCCAGTGTCGGCATGTGGACATCCATGAACACCAAATCGAAGGGCTGGGACTCGAGCAGGGCCAGGGCCTGGCGCCCGTCCACGGCATTTGTCGCCAGGTGGCCGCGCTTGCTCAGCATCCGCTCCACCAGCATCCAGTTGACATGCTGGTCCTCGGCCACCAAAACCCGCGCCCCCGACGGCGTCCTCTCTGCCGGGTCCTTGGGCGCAGCTGACGCGATTCGGTCGCGGGCCTCGATGTCGACCGCCATCGCCGCGCTGATCGCCTCGAGCAGTCGTGACTGGCGAACCGGCTTGGTCAGGTGGTAGTCGATCCCGTCGGCGGACTCGTCGCCGCCGATCTGAATCGACGACGTGAGGAGGATCAGCCGGGTGCCGTGCAGCGCCGGCGAGCCGGTGATCCGGGCGGCGAGCTCGAGCCCGTTCTCCCCCGGCATGTTGAAGTCCAGCAGGACGATGTCGAAGGGGTCGCCGCTGCGGGCGGCGCGCTGCAGGGCCCCGAACCCCTCGGCGGCGTCGCGCGCCACCTCTGGTCGCATCCCCCACGAGGCGACGTAGGCCTCGAACACGCGGCGGTTGGTCCGGTTGTCGTCGACCACCAGCACGTGCAGCCCCCGCAGCGCTGCCGCCGGCACATAGCCGCGCAGCCGCGACTGCGCCGGGGCGAACGGGATCTCGAACCGGAACGTGCTGCCCTGGCCGAGTTCGCTGTCGGCCTCGATCCTGCCTCCCATCAGGTTGGTCAGCTCGAGCGAGATGGCCAGCCCCAGCCCGGTGCCACCGAACTTTCGCGTGGTCCCGGCCTCGGCCTGGATAAACGGCGCAAACAGCTGATCGATGCGGTCGGGAGCGATCCCGATTCCGGTGTCGCGGACCTCGAAGCGAACCCGAACCGTCTCGTCGCTGCGCTCCACGACGCTGACCTCGATGATCACCTCGCCCTCGGCGGTGAACTTGACCGCGTTGGAGAGCAGGTTGGCGATGATCTGGCCGACTCGCATACGGTCGCCGCGCACCGCTCGGGGTACGTCGTCGTGGACGAACGACTGCAGCTCGACCCCCTTGGACAGGGCGGTGGCCGCGACCATGTCGCAGCCGGCTTCGACGAGATCGGGCAGGTCGAAGTCGCGGCGCTCGATCTCCAGCCGGCCGGCCTCGATCTTGGCGATGTCCAGGACGTCGTTGACGACCATCATCAGCGCATCGCTCGAGGCTCTGGCCACCTCCACGTACTCGCGCTGCTCGGGTGACAGTTCGGTGTCGGAGAGCAGGCTCAGCATGCCGATGACGCCGTTGAGCGGGGTTCGCGTCTCGTGGCTCATATTGGCCAGGAAGTTGGACTTCATCGCCGAGGCCTCCTCGGCCGCTGCTGCCGCCCGCTCGAGCTGCTGCTGAACGACCCTCAGCTCCTGATCGTGATTCTGGATCGCCACCGCCATCCGGTTAAACGACTGGCCGAGCCGGGCCACCTCGCCCTGGCCGGCCTCGGTCACGCGCACGCCGAGCTCTCCCGCTGCCAGGCGCTCGGCCGCGCTTGACACCCGGCGCACCGGGCGCAGCACCCGGCGCAGCAGGTAGACGCCGACCGCGAGCAGCAGCAGGATGGCGATGCCGAGACCCAGGGCCGCCACCAGGATCGAGTTGGAGGCGGAGTCGTTGGCGTTGCGGCGCTGCCTCTCGCTGAGCGCCACGATCCGGGCGTTGAGCGCCCGGAAGCTGCCGTGGACTGAGGCCAGCAACCGCTCGCCCCGGGAGGTGACGCGGCTGCCCTGGGACTTGGATAGGGCGCGACCGGAGGCCGTGACCGGCTTGGCCACGCCGGCCAGGTAACTCCGTATCCCGGCGGTGATCTCGGCGACGCGGCGCTGCTCGGCGGGGTCGCCGGCCAAGCGGCGAAGCTGTGACAGCTCTGCCGGGAGCGCAGCCTGCTCGCGGGCGGATGGCTTGAGGAACGCGGAGCGGCCAGTGATCAGAAAGCCGCGCAGCTCGGTGTCGAGGTCGACGATCGACCTTTCGTCGGCGAACGACGTGGCGAGCAGATCGGAGGACCGGCGGACGGTCTGGTCCGAATCACGAAGGTTGACGACCGAGATCAGGAGCGCGACGAGGATCGCGCTGACCACCAGCCCGGTGACGCCGAACAGGCCGACGACGAGTCCGGCTAGGCTTCGCGGCCGCACTTCAACGTCACTCCAGCAGCCCCCGCCGCATCGCCTCGGCAACGGCCGCCGCTCGATCGCTCACGCCGAGCTTCTCGAACACCTTGCGGATATGTGTCTTGACCGTCGAGGCGCTGATGAAGAGCCGGGCGCCGATCTCGGGAGCGGAGAGGCCGTCGGCGATCAGGCGCAGCACTTCGGCCTCGCGCTCGCTGAGGACCGGGCTGTCGTTCTGCCTCTGGGCCTGTACCTGGCCCACCAGTCCCGACTGCACTTCGGGAGCGAGAACCGTGCCACCGCGGGCGACGGCGGCAACCGCGTCGCAGATCTCGGTCAGGGTCGCCACCTTGGTCAGAAATCCCGCCGCTCCCAGCTGCACCGCCTCGTAGACCAGCGGACCGGAGTCGTCGGCGGACAGGATGATCACCCGGGTGGGCACCGCGTCACGCCGCACGGCGCGGAGGATCTCCACCCCGGCCAGCGAGGGGAGCTGGTTGTCAAGCAGGGCCACCGCCGGGGTCAGCTCCCGGATCTCGGTCAGCGCCTCACGTCCGTCTCCGGCCTGCCCGGCGAGCTTGAACTCTGGCCGCGACTGGATCGCCCGACCCACCGCCTCCCGGAAAACCGGGTGGTCGTCGGCGACGTAGACCGTTATCCGTTCCGGCGCTCGCACCCCGAGGGAGTCTAAAGGTCAGCTCACACGCCAATCGGGAGCCATCCCCCAGATGTAGCGGGCCGACCATCCGATTGGGGGCCGGCGCTACTCCTCACTTTGCCCGGTTGGGCGATGGTGACGTGACCGGTGTCGCGGGATCATTCTCTTCGACGCAACGAGCAGGAACGTCGAGAAGGGAATCGCGGGGTCGGAACCTCACGGAAAGCAGGAACCGGCTCCATAGACGTTCATGTCCGCCGCGTCACAGCACGGCTAGGAAGGCCGGATGGATTGCACGGAAGCAGCAAGCGCGGTGGGGGATAGATGGGGTCGAAGCCTCAGGGATGACGGCTTCGGCCCCCCGCGCTCGTCCCGGCCGTTTGCCGGACGCGATAATGCGGGCCGTGAACCCGGGATGGGGCGTCATGCTCAGAGCCAGGGGTGCGCGAGCGGCCAGTCTCGCGCTCGCGCTGGCGCTGGCCACCGGTGCGCTGCTCACGATGGCGGCGACCGCCGGCGCGGAGCTGGTCCGAGTCGGCGACATCGGCGTTCGCCAGCTGGCCCGGGCGATCAAGCGCGACCCGGTTGCGCTCGCCGGTCACCCCGACCCCACCCTGAGCCGCGGTCACGTCAGCGCCCTGCGCTCCCAGATCGCCAACCGCGACCCCGGTCGGATCCGCATAGCGGTGGTGTCACCGTTGACCCAGCAGGCGTCCGGGGACCTTTCCACGGCGCTGTCAAATGACCTAAACGGTGACGGAGTGGTGATCGTGGTCGCCGGCGGCAATTACCACGTGACCACCACCTGGGGCACCGGTGACCAGGCCCAGTCGATCCTGGCCGACGCCGTCGGTCAGCAGGGGGCCTCACTGTACGTGCAGATGCGCCGCGCCGTGGCCGGGTTCGCCAAAGCCGACGCCGCCGCGGGCCATCCCAGCTCGAGCGCAGCCGAATCGGAGACCTCGACCGCCCAGCCGGCGCCGGCGGCCTCCGGCTCGATCGGGGGCGCCGGGCCGAGTACCAGCGCCAGCAGCAACGGGGGATTGATCGTGGGTCTGGTCGCCTTGGCCGTGGTGCTCGTGTTCGTGCTCAGCTTCGGGGGGCGGCGGTTGCGGGCGTCGAGACGGGCGGCGCATCGGCGCGAGCAGATCGCCACCGACGCCCGCGAGCAGGCCCAGAGAAACCTCTCCAGGCTGGGAGAGGACATCGAGGCGCTGGACATCGACAGCTCGATGCCGAACGCCAGTCCCCGCGCCAAGGATCAGTACAGCAAAGCGATCGACTGCTATCAGGACGCCGAGCGAAGGCTGGCCAAGGGAAGAGACAGCTACCAGTTCGAGAAGGGGCAGGACGCGCTCAAGCGCGGTCACGCCCACGTGCAGGCGGCCGGAGAGCTGTTCGCCGGCGCCGACGAGAGCTCGGTGGCAATTCCCCAAGACCCCGATTAGGCCGTAGCGCGAGGGAGAACCGGGTAGGTGTAGGGCACAACCTGGCGCGCCACCGCCCGATGCCCGACCTGATCAGCATCATCGACGCCGACAGCGACCTCGCCGACCTGCTCGACGCGGACGAGGCCAAGCTCGCGCGCCGGGAGGCGGTGACCCGGGTGCGCAGCGTCTCGCCCGGCACCTGGGAACCCTCCGAGGCGGTGGAGCCCGAAGCCCACCATCGCGGCTTCTTGATCATCGACGGGCTGCTGTGCCGCGAGGTGGACGTGTTGGGGCGAACGTGCGTCGAGCTGCTGGGTCCCGGCGACGTGCTGCGCCCGTGGCGCTGGGATCTCGATGGCCTGCACGTCCACGCCGAGGTGGGATGGCTGGTGCTGGAGCCGGCGCGGATGGCCGTTCTCGACCATCGGCTGGTGCAGAGGATGGACCCCTGGCCCCAGCTCGGCCTGGAGCTGTTTGCCCGCGGCACGCGACGGGCTCACGCCCTGGCGGTCACGCTGGCCATCACCCACCACCCCCGGGTCGAGGACCGCCTGCTGTTGACGCTCTGGCACCTGGCGGAGCGGTGGGGAAAGGTGCGAGCGGACGGAATCGTGCTGCCGCTGCCACTACCCCACCAGCGGCTGGCCGACCTGATCGGAGCCCACCGCCCGTCGGTGACGACGGCGATCGGGGAACTCACCCGGCGCGGCAGCCTCAGCCGCAGCGAGGACGGGGTCTGGGTCCTGCACGGCTCGCCGCCGGAATCACTGCGTGGCCACCGACTGGGCCAAGTGGCTTGACGCGATCGGGCGGGGGCCCTGAGGCGGCCGGCCGGCTGGTGCCGGCCCGCCGCCTAATTGCCTTCCTCAGAGTTACAAGGCGGCGCCGCGCCGGCCGCTGAAGAACGCGACCAGGGCGAGGATCGCGATGGCGAACAGGATCGGATGGATGATGACTCCACCGGCGATGGCGATGATCAACAGGACGATGGCCAGGATGAGAAGCATTGACACCTCCTTTGCCTTCTCGTTTCTGGGGGAGGGCTACCGCTAAACGGCTTTAAAGAAACCGAAACCCCCGGCCGGGTCTGGGTGCGGACACCGTGATCGGTCCCGCGGCGGCCTCCTTTCGAGGCGTCTGGTCGATCTCCTGCAGGCTCGTTCCCCGGGAACTTGTTTAGCCGCAAACGGTCATCATCTCGACCATGGGCGAGCTCTACGGCGGCGTTGAGACCGGTGGGACCTGGTGTGTCTGTGCCCTGGGCCGGGGCCCCGATCAGATCGACTCAGACGAGCAGTTCCGGACCGGCGAGCCGGACGAGACCCTGGACCGGATCGTGCAGTTCTTCGAGCGCGGCCCGACCCCGGCGGCGATCGGGATCGGCTCCTTCGGCCCGGTCGATCTCGACCGCGGCTCCCCGACCTGGGGGTACGTGACAACCACCCCCAAGCCGGGATGGCAGCACACTGCGGTGGCCACCGTGGTGCGCGACCGGCTCGGGGTCGAGGTGCGCTTTGAAACCGACGTCAACGCTGCCGCCGTGGGAGAGCATCGCTGGGGCGCGGGGCGCGACGTGGAGAGCCTGTGCTACCTGACCGTGGGTACGGGCATTGGGGCCGGGCTGGTCGTCGACGGCAAGCCGATTCACGGGTTGGTGCACCCGGAGGTGGGCCACCTCCGCGTACCCCACGACCGCCGTCGCGACCCCTTCGCAGGCGCCTGCCCGAGCCATGGAGACTGCTGGGAGGGACTCGCCTCGGGTCAGGCGATGGCTAAGCGCTGGGGCGTGGCGCCAGAGGAGCTGGCCGTCGACCACCCCGGCTGGGAGCTCGAGGCCGAGTACCTGGCGCTGGGAATCCTCAGCATCGTCACGGTGGCCTCACCGCACCGGGTGATCGTCGGCGGTGGCGTCATGGAGCACGAGCAGCTGCTGTCGATGGTCGCCCAGCGGTTGCGTGAACTCGTCGCCGGTTACCTGGACACGCCGCTGCTCGCCGAGCGGATCGACGGCTACCTCGTAGCCCCGGCATTGGGTGACCGGGCCGGGGTCTTGGGGGCGATCGGGCTGGCTGGGACGCCCGAATCCGGTCAATAGACTCGGCCGGATGGACTTTGGAATCGGATACTTCCCCACCCCCGACGCCGTCGCCCCCGGCGCGTTTGCGCGCCTGATCGAAGAGCGCGGCCACGAGTCGCTGTTCGTCGCCGAGCACACGCACATCCCGGCCAGCCGGGAGACCCCGTACCCCGGCGGCGGTGAGCTGCCCCGCAAGTACAGCCACTGCTATGACCCGTTCATCGCGCTGACCGCCGCCGCGCAGGCGACCTCGACGCTGCGGATCGGGACCGGCATCTGCTTGGTCATCGAGCGCGACCCGATCATCACCGCCAAGGAGGTCGCCTCGCTGGACCATCTGTCCGGGGGCCGGTTCGAGTTCGGCGTCGGGGCGGGCTGGAACCGCGAGGAGATGAGCAACCACGGCGCCGATCCTCGCCGGCGGATGGCGCTGATGCGGGAGCGCGTGGAGGCGATGAAGGCGATCTGGACCCAGGACGAGGCGACCTACCACGGCGAGTTCGTCAACTTCGACCGGATCTGGTCGTGGCCCAAGCCGGCGCAGCGGCCCCACCCGCCGATCCTGGTCGGCGGCACCGGCCCCACGGTCACCGATCGCGTGCTGGCCTTCGGCGACGCCTGGTTTCCCAACCACGGGGAGGGCGAGATCTTCGACCGCGCCCGGAAGCTGCGGGCCGAGGCAGACCGCCCCATCGACCTGATGCTGATGGGAGTCCCGGCCGACCCCGCCGCACTGGAGCGAGCCCGGGAAGCCGGCTGCCGGCGCGTGGTGCACTGGATTCCGTCGGCGGGACTGGCCGGGGTCGAGGCGGGGCTCGAGAAGTGGGAGTCGGCGATCGCCGAGCTGACCGGCGAGGCGTGACCGAACGCGAAGCCCGCGAGCGCTTTGCCGCCGCCCGGGTGGCGCGGCTGGCCACCGCCGACGCCGGCGGCCGGCCCCACCTGGTGGCGATTGTGTTCGTGGTCGTCGGCGAGCGCATCTACAGCGCCGTCGATGCCAAGCCCAAGCGCACCCCCGCCCTGCGGCGGCTGGCCAACGTTCGCGAGAACCCGGCCGTCAGCCTGCTGGTCGACTACTACGACGACTCGGACTGGGGTGCCCTGTGGTGGGTGCGGGCGGAGGGCCGGGGGCGGGTGCTCGAACCCGAGGAGCCGGAGGCGCGCGATGCGGTGGCCCGGCTGGCTGAACGCTATCCCCAGCAGCGGGCGGTCGGCGCCGTGCTCGCGGTCGACGTCGAACGCTGGCGGGGCTGGGCGGCGGCCGGGTCCTAGCCGCCGCGCCGGCGCGGACCGGACGTATGCTTGGAGCGTGGCGGACAGAAACGACTCGGCCCTGGGGGACTTCATCCGTCGTCAGCGGGAGCTCTCGGAGGTCTCGATGCGACAGTTCGCGCAGCTGGTGGGGATCTCGAATCCGTACCTGTCGCAGATCGAGCGGGGGCTGCGCGCGCCGTCCGAGCAGGTCGTGCAGTCGATCGCCGACGCGCTCCAGGTCTCGGCCGACACCCTGTATGAACAGGCTGGTGTCGGCGGCGAAGACGAGGAGTCGTCGGCGGTGATCGACGCCATCGAGGCCGATCCCAGGCTGACGGCGCGTCAGCGGCGTTCGCTGATCGAGATCTACGAGTCGTTCACCGGCACCCGGTCGGCGCGACCACGGCGGCGCCGGGCGGCTGAAACAGAGGGCGAGGCCCCGGGTTAGGGTTTCACCCGGCGGTGAGGAACTCCGCCACGTCGTGGTCCACGGCCGGCTCGTCGGTGAAGTAGAGGTGGGCGGTGTTGGGAAACTCGAGCAGGCTGGCGCCGGGGATCGCCTCGGCGAGCAGCCGGCCGTTGGGGGTCGGCACCATGGTGTCCTCCAGACCGTGGACGACGAGCGTCGGAACCCCGATCTGGCCCAGGCGATCGTGGGTGTCGTGGCTCAGCCCGGCCTGCAGCTGAGCGGAGTAGGGCTGGGGCTCGACCGGGAAGCGCAGCCGCTGCTCGATGTCCTGGGCGATCCGGTCGCCGTGCCCGGCCCGCGTGCGCGGGGCGTAGTTGTAGGGCACCGATGCCCACACGGCCTCCTCGGCCGGCATCTCGGCGCGGCGGTGAAAGAAGGCGATCGTGGCCTCGGGGGCCGGCGTGGCGCGGGAACCGCCGGGAGTCGTGGCCCCGAGCACCAGGCGCTGCACCCGATCGGGATAACCCAGGGCAATCTCCTGGGCGATCATCCCGCCGAGGGAGATCCCGTACACCGAAGCCCGTTCGACGCCGGCCGCGTCGAGCACGGCGACGGCATCGGAGGCCATCTCGGCCACGGAGTAGGGACCGGGTGGCCGGTCACTGCGACCGACCCCGCGGTTGTCAAAGGCCAGAACCCGCAGGCGGGCCTGGGCGAGGACGGGAATCGTTCGCCACCACCCCGTGGCGTTCATCCCCAGCCCCATGACGAGAAGCACGGGCGCGCCTGCGCCCGTGCTCTCGAAATGAAGCGATATGTTGCCGTTGCGTGCGGTCGGCACGCTGGCAGGCTACGCGCTGATCAGCTCGCGCGTCGCCGAGACGCTCGCCTTGACGACGTCCTCGGTGAGGCTCGCGTGGGCGTTGAGCAGGTGACCAACGGTCTCGAACTGCGTCTGGTCACCAAACCGGCGCTCGGCCTTGGCGATTCCGGTGAAGTAGCGCTCGACACCGTCGAGATAGGCGACCGTGATCTTGCGGCCAGCCTCGGTGATGCGATCGTTAGCTTCCCGGACGCGCTCGGTGGCGGCCTCGATGTCGGGGGTTGCGGTGTGGTTGCGACTTGTGGTTGCGGCCATTTCAGAATCTCCTATTTCCTTGCTTGCTGTTAGCAGGTTAGCAGCTATCTAGCTAGCGCGCAAGCTGGTTAGCCGAGGGTCTTGCTAATGTGCACGCACCTCGGTTCGGGGTATCGGTCTGAGGACCACCACGAGAGGAGCCCGATGTCAACCAGTTGCGTCCCATCTTTTGAGGAGATCGCGCTTGCCGATGGGATGAGCGCTTGGTCGGCGGCCATCGACGGCCTGACAGAGTGGGGGACCAGCCGGATGGGAGCCGATTCCCCGCTCGATCTGCTCGACGACTGGCTCCGCTGGTGGGACGCGATGACCGACCGGGGGCGGCCGGCCTGGAGCTCGCCCAACCGGGTGGTCTTCGAAGCCCCGGTGGCCCGGCTGCGCGATTTCTCCACTCCCGCCGCCGACGGCGTCGTCCCGACCCTGGTGCTGCCGCCGCAGGCCGGGCACGACTCGTGCATCGTCGACTACTCGCCCGACCAGAGCCAGATGGGCGCGATTCGCGAGGCCGGACTCGAGCCCGCCTACACGCTTGACTGGATCGGAGCCACCGAGGCGACCAAGGACGCCACGGTCGACGATTACCTCGAGGTGATCGAGCGCGCGGTCGGGCACGCCGGTGGCACCGTGAACCTGATCGGCGACTGCCAGGGGGGCTGGCTGGCCGCGATCTATGCCGCCCTGCACCCCGAGCAGATCAATACGCTGACCCTGGCCGGCGCCCCGATCGACTTTCACTGCGGGGAGCCGGTGATCTACGCCGCCCTGCGGACGATGGCGCCGGGGGGCAATCTGGCCTTCTACCGGGGGCTGGTGGCCGCGGGCGGCGGGGTGCTGCGAGGCGAGGACATGCTCGCCGGCTTCATCGCGATCAAGCCCGACAACGAGATCGGTCGCCAGATGCAGCTGCTGGCCCATATCCGTGAGGCCGCTCACGTCGAGCGCTACCGCGAGTTCGAGGATTGGTTCAAGCACACCCAGGCGATCCCGGGGGCGTTCTACCTGTGGATCGTCGAGCACCTGTTCCGTGACAACGAGCTGATCGCGGGCCGGCTGACGATCGGCGGCCAGAAGGTGGATCTGGGGCAGATCAAGTGTCCGCTCTACCTCCTCGCGGGCGCCGGCGACCACATCACCCCCGCTGACCAGGTGTTCGCGGTGGCCGACTACGCCGGCACGCCGGCCAACGAGGTCATGCGCGAGACGACGTCGGGCGGTCATCTCGGACTGTTCATGGGCCACGAGGCGCTGAGCCGGCACTGGCCGCCGCTGCTGCAGGCGATCCGCGCGCGCTCGGGCTGATCGGCGACGTCGGGTCGTCCCCGCGGCCACCCGGGTCGCATCGGCGCGACCGTCCAGCAAACGGCGCTGTTCAGGCGTTTGTGGCGTTTGTCGGCTGGGCACTCTCGTACCAAGGCAACTGAAACCGAGGGAGTGTGAACGTGGCCACGAAATCGAGCACCCAGAACGGCAAGAACGGCTCGGCCCAGGCGTCGATCGAGCGCATCCGCGAGCTCAACGAGCGGATCGTCGAGAACGCGCGCAAGGCCGGCAACACCTATCTCGATGCCTACGAGCGGGCCCTGACGTCGATCGCCGGCTACCAGGAGTCGGTCGCCAACGCCACGCCGATCGACTGGCTGCAGAGCGTGATCGAGGCGCAGGCCAACTTCACGCGCGAACTCGGCGGTTTCTACGCCTCGACCGCCCGGGAGGCGCTGAAAAAGAAGTAGCGTCTGCTGGGAACGCCGCACAGCTCACCGGAGGGAGAAGAGCATGGCCGACGACCGGCGCAGTAGCCCGACCGAGGACGTCCAGCGCCTGTACGAAGACGCCGAGAAGCGAACCGCAGACGCGTTCGAGGAGGTGGTCTCACGCAACAGCTTCGGCGAGCTGCTGGCCAGGATGACCGAGAACGTCGTTGGGCTGACCAAGATCGGAACCGACACTTTCGACCTGGTCCTGCGCAACCTGCGCCTGGCCGGTCGCTCCGACGTGACCCGCCTGGCCCGCCAGCTGGGGCGCACCGAGGACAAGCTCGAGCTGCTGCTCCAGGAGGTGGAGCGCCTGCAGGAGACGCTCGAGGAAACCGCTCCGCGGGGGCGTTCGAGCCGAGGCGCCGGCGGCAGCCGCGGCGCCTCCGGCAACGGGCGCGAGCGAAGTAGCGAGGCCGCCCGCGGCTCGCGCGCGTCGAAATGAACCCCGTCGAGCAGCTCGCCCGCACGCCCCGGGCGGCGGTCGAGTTCGCCAACATCCTGCTGACCCAGAACGACGTGGCGGTGGGGACCAGCCCCAAGGATCCGATCTGGACGCACCGCAAGACCACGCTGTACCGCTACCGCAGCGAGAACCGCAAGCACCCGATCCCGGTCCTGCTGGTGTTCGCGCTGATCAACCGCCCCGACATCTTCGATCTGCGGCCGGGCAACTCGTTCGTCGAGTTCCTGCTCTCCGAAGGCTTCGACGTGTTCCTGATCGACTGGGGCTACCCCGAGGAGGAGGACTCCGAGATGGGGCTCGAGGAATACGTCTGCGATGAGCTGCACTGGGGCATCCGCGAGGTTCTGCGTGCCTCCGGCGAGGACGAGCTGACGCTGCTGGGGTGGTGCATCGGCGGGACGCTGTCGCTGATCTACGCCGGCTGGGAGCCTGACAACGCGGTGCGCAACCTGGCGCTGCTGACCACGCCGGTCGACACCCACGGCTCGCTGTACGGCAACTGGGTGGCTCCCGACAGCTTCGACGTCGACTACGTGGCCGACGGTTACAAGGCCATCCCCGGCCAGGCGATCGACTGGGCCAACAAGCTGATGAAACCGGTGACCAACTACTGGACCACGTACCGCCGGCTGTGGGAGGGAGTGCTGGCCGGTCAGTCGCGGCGGTCGGCATTTCAGCCCATGGCTCACTGGGTGGCCGACAACCCGCCGTTCCCCGCCCGCGCCTACCGGGACTGGATCACCTCGATGTACAAGGAGAACAGCCTGGTGCGGGGGCGGATGCGGCTGCGCCGGCGGCGGGTGGACCTCAACCGCGTCACCCAGAGCCTGCTCGT
>DASXJY010000008.1:0-2117 GCA_036497115.1 Solirubrobacteraceae bacterium | reverse complement strand
GAACACCGCCTTCACCGGTTCGCTTGCCGTCGCCGGCGAGACCGGGACGCTGATCCATGAGCTGCGCGGGACCGATGCCCAGGGTCGCTGCCGCGGCAAGACCGGCACGCTGCACGACGTCTCCAACGTTGTCGGCTACTGCACCGCTCGCGACGGCCACACGCTCGCCTATGCGGTGATGATGAACGGGATCGTTCCCAGCTACGCCCACCCGATCCAGAACCGGATGCAGGTGGCGATCGCCGACTACACCGGCTAGCCCAACAGTCCCAGGAGCCCGGCCTCGTCGATCACCGCCACGCCGAGCCGTTCGGCCTGGGCGAGCTTGGAGCCGGGGGACTCGCCGGCGACCACGTAGTCGGTCTTACGCGACACCGAGCCGGTCACCCGGCCACCCGCGGCCAGGACCCGCTCGGTGGCCTGCTCACGGGTGAGCTCCGGGAGCGTCCCGGTGAGCACCAGCGTCTTGCCGGCCAGTGGGCCCTGGCCGGGCGGCGGCCCCTCCTGCTCGAGGCGAAGCCCCTGCTCGCGCAGCTCGGCGATCAGCGCCTCCATCAGCGGGTCGTGCAGCTGGTCGTGAATCGTGCGGGCCATCTTGGGGCCGATCCCCTGGGTGGCTTCGATCTCCTCCGGCGAGGCGGCCAGCAGCGCATCGACCGTGCGGAACTGCTGGGCCAGGTTGCGTCCGGTCACCCCGCCGACCTCCTCGATCCCCAGCGCCGTCAGCACCCGTCCAAACGGCTGCTGCTTTGACGCCGCCACCGCCGCCACCAGCTTCTCCGCCGACACCTTGCCAAAGCCGCTCTGGTCGGCGATCTGATCGGCCTGCAGCCGGTAGAAGTCGGCGGCGGTGCGGACCCAGCCGAGGTCCATGAACAGGCTCACCTGCTTCTCGCCCAGCCCGTCGATATCCATCGCCCCCACGAAGTGCTTGAGCAGCTGCCAGCGGCGGCCCGGGCAGTCACGGTTGGGGCAGCGGGTGAACACCGAGTCGGCGGGCTTGACCGTCGGCGTGTTGCAGACTGGGCAGCGCTCGGGCGCCTGCGGCGGGGCTGGGCGATCGCTGCGCTCGGCCACGTGCGGCGCCGGCGAGAGCACCTGCGGGATCACGTCGCCGGCCCGCAGGACGATGACCTCCTCGCCCTCACGGATGTCCTTGCGGGCCAGGTCCTCCTCGTTGTGCAGCGTGGCCAGCTTGATGGTGACCCCGGCGACGTGAACCGGCTCGAGCATCGCGTAGGGATGAAGGTCGCCGAACTTGCCGGGGTTCCACCCCACCTGGTTGAGCTTGGTGACGGCGGTGGTGGGCGGGAACTTCCACGCGATCGCCCAGCGAGGGTCACGCCCGACCACGCCCAGGCGCCGTTGCAACTCGAATTGGTTGACCTTGACGACAACGCCGTCGATCTCGAACTCGAGCGATCCGCGACGCTGCTCCCAGGCGCGGCACTGGGCGACGACATCGTCCTCGGTGTGCAGCTTCTTGACGTCGGGGTGGACGGGGAAGCGGTGCGCGCGCAGCCACTCGAGCGCCTCCCAATGGGACGAGAAAGCGAGGCCTTCGGTGACCCCGATGGCATAGCACCACAGCGACAACGGCCGGTCGGCGGCCAGCTTCGGATCCAGCTGGCGGATCGTGCCGGCGGCCGAGTTGCGGGGGTTCATGAACGTCGACAGGCCGGCCTCGGCGCGCCGCTCGTTGAGCGCGGCGAAGTCCGGCAGCGACATGTAGACCTCGCCGCGGACCTCGAGCAGCGCCGGTGGATCGTCGGTTTCCAGCCGCAGCGGGATCGAGCCGATCGTCCGCAGGTTGTGGGTGACGTCCTCGCCGACCTCGCCGTTGCCGCGCGTCGCGCCCCGCTCGAAGACGCCGTCGCGGTAGAGCAGGGACATGGCCAGCCCGTCGATCTTGGGCTCGCAGACGTAGGCGAACTGCGCGTCCTCGATGCCCTCGCGGGCCAGGAGGTTGCGCATGCGGGCGACCCACGCGCGCAGCTCCTCCTCGCTGCGCGCGTTGGCCAGCGACAGCATCGGCTGCTCATGGGTGACCTCCGTCAGCCCCGAGACCGGCTCGCCGCCGACGCGTTGCGTCGGCGAGTCGGGCGTCAGCAGCTCGG
>DASXJY010000007.1:0-12812 GCA_036497115.1 Solirubrobacteraceae bacterium | reverse complement strand
TGGACTATCTGTGCGACGAGGTCGTGCCGTTCGTCGACGAGCGCTATCCGACCCTGGGCCGGCGCGAACATCGCGGGATTGCCGGCAAGTCGTCGGGGGGCTACGGGGCGATGGTCGTCCCGATGCTGCGTCCGGACGTGTTCGGAGCGCTGGCCTCGCACGCCGGCGATGCGCTGTTCGAGTGCTGTTACCTGCGTGACTTCCCGGTCATCGCCCGGCGCCTGCGAGACGATTTCGACGGCTCCTTCGATGTGCTGCGCCAACGACTGGCCCAGGAGCCGAGCTTCGACTGGTCGCACTACGGCGAGGCGATTTCGCTCTACGCCTACGCGTGCGCCTACAGCCCGGATCCGGACCGGCCCGGCGCCGCGCTGCTGCCGTTCGACCCCGCGACCGGGCGGCTGAACGAGGACATCTGGGAGCGCTGGCTGGCGCTGGATCCCGTCCGCATGGCCGAACCGAACGCCGACGCCCTACGGACCATGCGCCGGATCTATCTCGACGCCGGCAAGCAGGACGAGTTCTTCCTCGACCTCGGCGCGCAGGCGTTCTCAGCCGAACTGACGCGACTGGGAATCGAGCACACGCTGGAGCTGTTCGAGGGCACCCACGGCGGGATCTCCTACCGCTACCCCGGCGCCGTTCGCGAGCTCGTACTGGCCCTGCAGGCGCCATGACCGCGACCGCCGACATCGATCTCGCCTTCGCCGGGCCGGCGGCGCTGGCGGCGCTGGTCCGCCGCGGGGAGGTGCGGCCCCGCGAGCTCGTCGAGCTCTACCTGCGGCGGATCGAGGCGCTGGACCCGCAGCTCAACGCCTTCCGGGTCACGCTCGCCGAGCAGGCGCTGGCCGAGGCCGACGCCGGCGGCGCCGAGGGCGCCCTGGCCGGGGTGCCGATCGCCGTCAAGGACGACGTGGCGCTGGCCGGTCAGTCCACCACCAAGGGCTCGCGGAGCTTCGGACCGCCGGCGACCGAGGACGCCGAGGTGGTCCGTCGCCTGCGCGGTGCCGGAGCGATCCCGGTCGGGGTCACCAACGTCCCCGAGCTGATGATCTTCCCCTGGACCGCGACGGCCGCCAACGGCATCACCCGTAACCCGTGGAACCCGAGCCGGACGCCGGGCGGCTCCTCGGGCGGTTCGGCGGCGGCCGTCGCCGCCGGGATGGTGGCCGCGGCCACGGCCTCCGACGGCGGCGGCTCGATCCGGATCCCCGCGGCGTGTTGTGGCCTGGTGGGAATGAAGCCGAGCCGGGGCCGGGTTCCCGGTGGGGGGTGGCTTGACCTTTCGGTCTACGGCGGGCTGGCCCGCACGGTCACCGACAGCGCGCTGCTGCTCGATGTGATCCACGGCGCGACCGCTGGGGCGCAGCCGGCGCTCCCGTCCTTTCACGGCAGCTATGTGGACGCCGCCGCCCGGCCGCCGGGGAAGCTGCGGATCGCGCTGTCGCGCAAGTTGCCGCCGGGTTTGCTGGCCCGGGTCTCCCGCGACCAACGCGATGCCCACGAGCGGGCCGGGGCGCTCCTGGGCGCCCTCGGTCACGAGGTGGTGGAGCGTAGTCCGGCCTACCGGCTGGCCCAGCTGGAGTTTCTCCAGACCTGGCTGCGGGGGATCTACGAGGAGTCGCTCGGAGTGCCCGACCGCTCGGCGCTCGAGCCCAGCACCCGTCAGATGGCTGCCGGCGGCCGCTACCTGGTTCCGCCGCTGCGACGCGCTGCGATCCTGCGCCGGCGCACGGCCACTACGGCCCGGATCCTCGAGCTCTGGGACGAGGTGGACGTACTGGTCACCCCGGGAACCGCCCGGACCGCGATCGATGCCGTGGGCGCCTACGGCCGACCCGCGCCGTTGGCGGTGGACGTGGCCGGCCGGTTCACGCCGTTCACCCCGATCTTCAACCTGACCGGCCAGCCGGCGGTCACGCTTCCCGCCGGCCTAGGGACTGACGGGCTGCCGTTGAGCGTTCAGCTGATCGGCCGCCCCGGGTCCGAGGATCTCTTATATTCGCTGGCCGGACAGATCGAGGCCGCGGCCCCGTGGGCCGACCGGCGACCGCCGCTGGCCGTCTAGACGAGGAGAAAGCCGATGAAGAGGACGGGCCGTTTGGTGCTGTTGCTGGTCGCCGCTGCGCTCGCCGCCGGCGCGGGCGCCTAGGCCGCGAGCGCGAGGGTGGTGTGGCTGTGCAAAGCCCGGTCAGCACCCCAACCCGTGCACGCCGGGGCTTTCGACGACGGTCTATTCACCGACCCTGAAGCAGCTGCGCGTCATCCACCCCAAGGCGGTTCGCAACCCGAAGATCGACTGCTTCTACGTCTATCCGACGATCAGCGACCAGAAGACGGTCAACAGCAACCTCCGCGTCGAGCCGGCCGAGCGCTCCATCGCCCTCTACCAGACTGCGCGTTACTCGCAGTACTGCCGGGTGTTCGCGCCGATGTACCGCCAGATCACCCTGACCGCGCTGCTGGCGGGCAACCGGGAGACCCCGGCCCAGCTCAAGCTGCCGCTCAGCGATGTGCGCAACGCCTTCAGGACCTATTTAGACAAGTACAACCACGGTCGCGGCTACGTCCTGATCGGCCACTCGCAGGGATCACTGGTCCTGCGCCAGATGATCGCCAAAGATGTCGACCGTCGACCCGCGGTACGCAAGCGGATGGTGTCGTCGATCCTCCTCGGCGGCAACGTGCTGGTCAAGCGCGGCCGGGGCATCGGGGGAGACTTCAAGCACATCCCGGCCTGTCGATCGGCGACCCAGCTCGGTTGCGTGATCGCCTTCTCGACCTTCGATCAGCCGCCGCCCCCGAAGAGCCTGTTCGGCCGCACCGGCGTCCCCGGAGACCAGGTTCTGTGCACCAACCCGGCCGCCCTCGCCGGCGGCTCGGCCAAGGTCGATCCGATCTTCCCCTCGGCTCCGTTCGCGCCCGGGTTGATCGGCAGCGGGATCGCCGCGCTGAACCTGACCCAGCCGATGCCGAACACCGTCTGGAGCAGTGAGCCCGGCGCCTACCGCGCCGCGTGCCGATCCGCCGGCGGGGCCACGGCGCTCGAGATCAGCGCGCTCGGCGGGGCGCAGGTGCCCACGCCGAGCCCGGACCCCACGTGGGGACTTCACCTGCTCGACGCCAACGTGGCGCTCGGGAACCTGCTCACCGTCGTCCGGGACGAGGCAGCGGCGCTGGCCCGTCGCCCGCCGACCGTGCGCTGATCGCTTTACAACCGGGGCCGGTTCCGGTACAGTGGCGTACCGTGACTGCGTTGGCGCTGACCGAGCCCGACCTTGCGCCCGCCGCCGGCGCCGCGCCGGGGGCTCCGCCGTCGCCGGTCGGTCCCGTCGAGCCGAGCACCCCGGTGCGCCGGCCACCTGCCAAGCGAGGGCCGGCGCTGCTGCAGACGCTGCAATTCGGGACGCGACCGATGGCCTTCAGCCTCAATGCTCGCCGCCGGTTCGGAGATACCTGGCAGATTCAGATCCTGTCGCGCCGGGAGCCGTTTGTGGTCACCTGCCATCCCGATCACATCCGCTCGCTGATGAAGGCTCGGCCGAGCGACGCTCCATCGCTGACCGGCGAGTCACCGCTGCGGCCGATCCTGGGCCCCAATTCGGTCCTCACATCGGTTGGCGAGCGGCACCTGCGCCAGCGCAAGCTGCTTCTGCCCCCGTTTCACGGCGAGGCGGTGGAGCGCTACGTGCAGATGATCTCCGAGGTCGCCGAGCGGGAGATCGATGGCTGGGAGGTCGGAGCGCCGTTCGCGCTGGCGCCGCGGATGCAGGCGGTGACGCTGGAGGTGATCATGAGAGGCGTGTTCGGGATCGATGGCCGGCCGCCTCCCGGGTCGGCCGCCCACCGGATGCGCGCCACCATCCGCAGCCTGCTGCGCGCCTCCACCAATCCGCTCTACCAGCTGATCGAGCTTCAGAACGCCGCTCGCCGAGAGCCGCGGGGGGTCCTTCGTCACCTGCTGGCGATCGTCGACCGCCAGATGTACGCCGTGATCCGTCAGCGCCGCCGCGCCCTCGGCGAAGGCCCCGGCGACGATGTGCTCTCGCTCCTGCTCCAGGCCCGCGACGAGGACGGCGAGCCGCTGACCGACCCCGAGCTCCGGGACGAACTGCTGTCGCTGGTTCTGGCCGGCCACGAGACGACCGCGAACTCCCTGGCCTGGACGTTTGAGCGGTTGCTGCGAACGCCCCACGCCTATGACCGCCTGCGCGAGGTCAGCCGCGCCGGGGGTCCCGAGGCCGACGCCTACGTCGAGGCGACGATCCACGAGGGGATGCGCAACCGGCCGGTGATTCCGATGATCGTGCGGATGGTCAAGCGGCGGTGGCGGTTGGGCGATTACGTCGTGCCCGAGCGCACGCCGGTGGCGGTCAGCATCGTCGCCCTGCACCACCGCGAGGATCTGTACCCCGATCCCCACTCCTTCCGCCCCGAGCGCTTCCTCGATGGCAAGCCCGGCACTTACACCTGGATGCCGTTCGGGGGCGGGATCCGCCGCTGCCTGGGCGCTTCCCTGGCGATGGCCGAGCAGCGCGTGGTCCTGGCGGCGGTGGCCCGGCGCACCGATCTGCGGGCTCCCGACCCCAAGCCCGAGCGTGCCCGGCAGCGCAACGTGACGATGATCCCGCGCGCCGGCGCCCGCGCGATCCTGACGCACCGCCGGCCCGCTTGACTGCGGGCGGACTGCCGCGGGTCTCGCTACCGTGACGGCGGTGCCAGCACAACGAGCAGCCGCGAATCTGATCGAGAGCCACGGGGGGGCGCCTCCCGGCGAACGGGGCGGGGGACACCGCGAGCGGCTGATCGTGGCGATGGCGGCTTCGATCATCGAGAAGGGCTACCGGGAGACGACGGTCGCGGACGTGGTGCGGTTGGCCCGGACCTCGCGGCGGAGCTTCTATGAGCACTTCGAGGATCGCGACGCCTGCTTTCTGGCCCTGTTCGACGCCACCAACGACGCAATGATGGAAGAGATCGCGGCTGCCGTTCACCCTGATCAGACGCTCGATGAGCAGGTTGACGCGGCGCTCGACGCCTACATCGACAACGTGGCCCAGCGCCCGGCGCTGTACGCCAGTTTCGTGAGAGAGCTTCCGGGTCTGGGGCAGGCCGGCGCCGAACGGGGCCTGGCCACGCTGGAGCGGTTCGCCGCGATGCTGGTGGCGCTGGTCGAGTCAGGGCGCGCCGTACAGCCGGAGATCGCCGCCCGGCCGCTGGCCATGGACACCGCGATCATCATCGTCGGCGGTCTCCGAGAGCTGGCGGTGATCTCGCTGCAGCGGGGGCGCGATGTGCGCGAGCTGCGGGCCAGCGCGGGATCGACGATCAAGGCGATCCTCACCGGCGCGCTTCTGTAAGCCAGCGGCGGTATGCTAGCGTACCAGCGGCCTGGACCGCTCACGAGGACGCGATAGCCGCACGCCAAGGAGGACGCGATGGCCGCAAAGCAGATACCGATCGACGGGCGCACCGCCTACATCTCGGGCGCTGCCTCGGGGATCGGCCGGGCGATGGCCCAGCGGCTCTCGGCCCACGGCTGTCCGGTGGCGATCGTCGATCAAGACGAGGCCGGGCTGGAGCGCACTGCCGAGACGCTCCCCGGGCCGGTGCTGCGGCGCCGTCTGGACGTCCGTGATCGTCAGTCACAGCTGGCCTTCGCCGCCGAGGTCGCCGACTGGGCGCCGGCTCCGCTGGGACTGGTCTTCAACAACGCCGGTGTCGCCACAGCCCAAAGCGTGGCCGAGGCGGCGGTCGAGGACGACGAGTGGGTGATCGAGGTCAACTTCGGCGGCGTGGTCAACGGCGTGCGCGCGTTTCTTCCCATCCTGCTGGCTCAGGACTCAGGCGTGATCGTGAACACCTCCAGCGTGTTCGGGCTCCTCGGCATGCCCTACCAGAGCGCCTACTGCGCATCGAAGTTCGCCGTCCGCGGCTTCACCGACTCGCTTCGTCAAGAGCTACGGGGCAGCGGCGTCCGCGCCGCCACGGTCCATCCCGGCGGCGTCAAGACAAACATCGCCCGCAACGCTCGCTACCACGGGCATCCCCTGCACCCGGGGATGACACACGAGGAGGCGGCCAGGCAATTCGACGCGCTCGCCGTGACGACTCCGCAGCGCGCGGCCGAGATCATCCACAAGGGGGTCGTGGCCGGCAAGAGCCGGATACTCGTCGGCCCCGACGCCTACCTGTTCGACGCCCTGGCCCGGCTGATGCCGTCGCGCTACTTCGGCCTGCTGGCGCTGGGCGAGCGGTTCGCCACGCGGCGCCACTGACGGCGTCCGCCTCGGCCCGACCGGAAGACCTCGCCAATCTGACGGGGTATCAGCTGACGGTCAGGGTGCCCACCATCCCGCCCGCGCGGTGGCCGGGGACGCTGCAATAGAACGTGTACTTGCCGGGCTTGAGCTTGACGCTCAGCGTCTTGGAGCCGCCCATGAAGGTTGGGGTGGAGCCGATCACCGGTCCGCTGGTTCCCGATTGGATGGTCAGGTTGTGGCCGACCGGCGACTTGTTGGAGAAGTCGATCTTCACCGTGCCGGCCTTGGCGGTCAGCGACGACTTGGTGAACTTGAGCTGCCCACTCGGGTCTGCGCCCAGCGACAGGCCACCACCGGCCGCGGGGGCCGCCGCCGACGACGACGCCGCGGTTGAGCTGCTCGTCGCAGCGGAGGCGCTCGAGGATTGGGAGCTTGAGCTGCTCGATCCGCCACAGGCAGCGACTCCCAGCGCGAGCACAGAGGCGGCGGCGAGGAGCGAGAGCTTTGACATCACGGGTTCTCCTTTTTCAGCCTGCGGTGGTCTTCCGGTCGACACACGATAAACCGCTGTATCGAGCCGGTCCTGACTAACCCAGACTCCGCCGCGGCGAACTCCTTCCCAGCCACGGTTGCTCCGGGCGGCCCCGGTAGCCTGAGGGTGGGACGTCTGCGACCCCAAAAGGAGCCCAAACCTGATGGACCGTAAGTGGTGGACACTGATCGCGGTTTGCGTCGGCACGTTCATGCTGCTGCTCGACGTGACGATCGTCAACGTCGCGCTGCCGGCGATCCAGGTGTCGCTGAAGGCGAGTTTCAGCGACCTGCAATGGGTGGTCGACGCCTACGCGCTGATGCTGGCCGCGCTGCTGCTGACCACCGGCTCGCTGGCCGACCTGTTCGGTCGCCGGCGGCTGTTCGCGATCGGGCTGGTCATCTTCAGCCTCAGCTCGCTGCTCTCCGGGCTGGCCACCACGCCGCTGTGGCTCAACCTGGCCCGCGGCGCCCAGGGCATCGGTGGCGCGGCCATGTTCTCAACTTCGCTGGCCCTGCTGGGAAGCGCGTTTCAGGGCCGTGAGCGAGGCACCGCGTTCGGGGTCTGGGGGGCGATCACCGGCCTCGCCGTGGCCATCGGTCCGGTCATCGGCGGAGCGCTGACGACCGGCCTCTCCTGGCGCTGGATCTTCCTCGTCAACGTGCCGATCGGCGTCGTCGCGCTGCTGGTCTGCCTGCTGCGGGTCGACGAATCACGTCAGCCTGGGGCGCGCCGGCCCGATCTGATCGGGGCGGTGACGTTCAGTGGTGCCCTCGGCGCGCTCGTCTATGCGCTCATCAAGGGCAACAGCCGCGGCTGGGGCTCGACCGAGATCGTGGTCTGCCTGATCGGCGCCGGCGCGTTGCTGGTGGCGTTCGTGATCGCCGAGCGAATCCAGGGTGAGAACGCGATGTTCGACCTCAAGCTGTTTCGCAAGCCGACCTTCACCGGGGGCCTGATCGCCGCCTTCTCGCTGTCCGCCGGGCTGTTCGCGCTGCTTTTGTACCTGACGCTGTACCTCCAGAACGTCCTCGGGTATTCGGCGCTGCAGACCGGAGTTCGATTCCTCGTGCTTTCGGGCGGGATCCTGCTCACCTCGACGCTGGCCGGGCGGCTGACCGCGATCGTTCCGATCCGCTTCTTGATCGCGCCGGGACTGGCCATGGTCGGCTGCGGACTGCTGCTGATGCGAGGGCTCAGTCCGGGCTCGGACTGGACGCATCTGATCCCCGGGTTCATCCTGGCCGGTGCCGGAACCGGGCTGATCAACCCGCCGCTGGCCTCCACGGCGATCGGCGTCGTCACCCCGGACCGGGCCGGCATGGCGTCGGGCATCAACTCCACCTTCCGCCAGGTCGGCATCGCGACTGGAATCGCCGGCCTCGGAGCGGTCTTCTCGCACACGGTCCGGACCAGGATCGAGACGCTGCTGGGCAGCGCCCCGCACGTCAGCGCCCGCGCCGCCCACGCGCTGGCCTCTGGGGTGGCGCAGGGCAACGGAGCGCACGCTGGGCTCACCCAGCTGCCCGCCCCGGCCCGACCGGTCGCGGTGCACGCCTTGCGGGTCGGTTTCGTCGCCGGACTCAACGAGGTCTTTCTGATCGGGGCGTTGCTGACGCTGGTCTCCTCGGTGCTGACGTTGCTGCTGATCCGCAGCCGCGATTTCGAGGTCGGGGCCGCCCGAGGGGCAGCGAGACCGGGTGGCGCCGGTGAGACCGCTGCGCCGCCGGCGCCGGTCGAGGCATAGCGAGTCAGCCGCCGAACAGATCCAGCCGCCAGTCGTTGCTGGACATCAGAGTGCCCTTCGGGTACTCGACCTCTCGGGCCCCCAACAGCGTGAAGCCGAGCTTGGCGCAGATGGCGTTGGACGGCGCGTTGTCGACCGCCGGGAAGGCGTGCAGGAACTGCCGTGACCGCTGAGCGCGAGCATCCTCGATCGCGGCCGCGGCGGCGGCGCCGGCCGCGCCGCGGCCCTGGAAGGCCGGCAGCACCGACCAGCCGATCTCGAACACCGGGTCACCGAGCCACTCGCGCTCCCAGTAGCCGACCCACCCGATCCCCTGTCCGGTGCCACCGTCGACGATCCGGTACTGCTTGGAATCAGCGGCCTCGTACCGGCGCTGGCGGTCGGCGATCCTCTCAGCGCTCTCGGGGCCGCCCAGGTGCTCCATCATCGCCGGGTCGCCGACCAGCCTCGCAAGCAGCCCCCGGTCGCGCTCGCTCCAAGCCTCGAGCCGGACCGCGATCACCGATCGTAGGTGGCGATGGTGTGCAGCGAGAGTGCGGTGAGCACCGCGCCCAGGGCGAAGATCACGCCGACGCAGACCGCTAGCTGGCCGGCCACCCACCCGTCGATGACCAGCGAGCGCAGGCCGACGATGACGTAGCTGATCGGGTTGATCCGGGCCAGCGTCTCCATCAGCGGCGAGAGGCGGTCAAACGGAACGAAGTTCGGCGTCAAGAACAGCAGCGGGAAGAAGAGCAGGAAGCTCGATTGGGTGGCCTGGACGTTGCGGGTGCGCAGGGCGACCAGGATCCCGAAGCCGGCGTAGGCCACGCCAAACAGGGCGGACAGGAGCACGATCACCACCGCCCCCAGGACTCCGCTCTGCACCCGGGCGCCGAGCGCGATCCCCACCAGCAGGACGAGCGCCGAGGCGGCGATACCGCGCACCAGGTCGGCGGTGAGGCGCCCGAAGATGATCGAGGAGCGGCGGATCGGCGCCACCAGCAGCTTGTCGAAGTAGCCGAGATCGATCTCCGTCACCAGCGCCAGCCCGGAGGTGGCGGTGGCCACGGCAAACATCAGCGACACCGGCAGCTGGAAGGCCACGTACCCCTGGCCCTTGAGGAAGGGCGTGGTGCTGGGGAACGTCTTGGATACCTGGCCGATGTTGACCACCAGGAAGAACAGGGGGATGAACAGGGTCGGGATCGTCGCCTCGGGGTAGCGGACCACCTCGCGGACGGCGCGTCGGCCCAGCAGCGCAACTTCGGTCATCAGACCACCGCCTCGGTCGGTTCGGCCGACCGCTCTTCGCCCTCGAGGCGCCGACCGGTCGCTTTGAGAAACACATCGTCGAGCGAGGGCCGCGCGACGGTGATCGCGCCGACCTGGATCTGGCCGCGATCGAGGCGCCGCACGATCTCGGCGATCTGTCCGGCCCCGTCGGCCACGTACAGGGCCAGGGCGTCGGGCTCGGTCACAACCCGTTCCAGCCCGGCCAGGCCGGTCAGGGCCGCCTCCGTGGCGGCGGCATCGGCGCCCTCCAGAGCCAGGGAGACGACATCGTGGCCCATCTCCTCCTTGAGCCGGCGCGGCGTTCCCTCGGCGACGATCCGCCCGTCGTCGATGATCGCCAGCCGGTCGCAGAGCTTGTCGGCTTCCTCGAGGTACTGGGTGGTCAAAAAGACCGTGGCTCCGCCGGCGTTGATCCGGCGCACCTCCTCCCAGATGGTAAGCCGCGATGCCGGATCAAGACCGGTCGTCGGCTCATCGAGGAACAGCACCTGAGGGGAGTGCACGAGCGCGCTGGCGAGGTCAAGGCGCCGTTTCATCCCACCGGAGTAGGTCTTGGTACGCCGCTCGGCGGCCTCGGTCAGCCCCACCAGCTCCAGCAGCTCCTCGGCGCGCTCGCGTCCGCGCCGGCCGGTGATCCCGTACAGGCCGCACTGGAGCTCGAGCAGCTCGCGTCCGGTCTGGGCCGGATCGAGACCGATCTCCTGAAGCGCCACGCCGATCCGGCGCCGGACGCCGGCGGAGTCCTTGACGACATCGATCCCGGCCACACTCGCGGTTCCGGAGGTGGGCGGCAGCAGCGTGCAGAGCATCCGGACCGTGGTCGTCTTGCCGGCTCCGTTCGGTCCCAGGAAACCGAACACCTCGCCGGCCGAGATCGTCAGGTCGATATCGCGCACCGCTTCGATGCCACCTTTGAACGAACGCCGCAGCGAGCGAGTGACGATCGCGGCATCGCCGAACGCCGCAGCGCTGCCATCGCCCTGCGCACGGTGCAGAGGCGTGTCGGTAGAGAAGGCAGAACTCAACGTGTCACTCCGGGTCGGGGTTTCAAAACGCTTGTCATGGCCGCCGGTGGCTAAGACTGGGCCCGGCGCGGAAACTGTTCGGTCCTCCCGCCGAGCTCCGAGCGCGCTCCTCACAGTAGCCAGACCGGCGGCCAGCCGTCTTCTCCGAACGTGCCCTCTGCGATCGCGCGCCAGCAGCCGCGGCGACCGCGCCCTGGCTCAGCCCAGGACCGAGCGCAGCAGCGCGATGGCGATCACCGCGGCGGCGATTCCGGCCATCAGGGCGAGGACCGACAGGGCCAGCCGCAGCCGGGTTGCGGTGAGCTCAGAGCGAGAGCGGCTCATCCGTTGGCCTGGTCGAGGATCAGGGCGGTGAACGGCGGACCGGTCTTCGGGGTTACGTTGAAGGCCAGGCTCCACTTGCCGACCATGATCAGCGCGGGCGCCGCCCGCGAGTAGACGCCGGGCCGGGTCTCTGCCAACTGGTACTCCTGTTGTGGCATCTGCATCTCGGTGTGATTGAGGGTGAGCGTGACACTGGCCCCTGAGACGGGCCGCCCGTCCTTGGTGATGCGCAGCGCGAACGAGTCCGGTGCCGCCGCCTTGTTGGGTGACACCAGGACCTGGAGCCGGTAGCCGGCTCGGTTGACGCTCGCCGCCACGCGTCCCGGTCCAACCTGAGCCAGGGCCGAGTTGGCCAGCGCGAACGCGGGCGGCGGCGGGGCGAGGCTGGAAAGCACGGCGGCGACGAACACCGCGGAGGCGAGCAAGAACGTCTCGCCGCCGATAAGTGTGCGCAGCAGCCGGGCGGCGGGACCCGCCCGGTCGGGGACCCGGCCGGCGGCAATCAGTCGTGGCCTGGTCCGCAGCAGGTTGCCGGCGGCCAGGGCTATCGCGGCGATCAGAATCCCGATCTTGACCAGGATCGCCACGCCGTAGCCGGTGTCCCACAGCGCGTCAACCGCCGGCATGTGGATGATGGTGGCACCGGTGCCGGTGGCCAGCAGCACCACAACCGAGATCAGCGCGACGTTTGAGAATCGGGGCACGACCACGGTCAGAGCGGCCACGCGGTGCTCGGCTCCGACGCTGAACCACAGCACGAGCAGTCCGACCAGGCCGCCCAGCCAGATCGAGCCTGAGATCAGGTGCAGCCAGTCAAACGGCACTGCCAGCCCCCGTGGCGATGTCTGGCCGGCGTGACCCGCGCTACCGGGGATCACCAGCAATGCCGCCGCGGCCAACAGGGCACCGGTCTGGGCAACGATCTCGGCCACCGAGCGCTGGCTGCGCCGAGGCCGATCCACGTACAGCGAGATCCAGGCGGCGACCGCGAACAGGGCAAAGCAGATCCACATGTCCACGTAGCCGCGGCCCAGTGCGGTGACCCGAAACAGCCCCACCAGCGCGGTGACATCGAACACCGAGCGCAACGAGTCGGTGGCGGTCGCGAAGTCCAGGTAGACGGGGATCGCGATCAGCCCGGCCACCGAGGCGATCATCAACGCCACCGAGACGGTGTGCAGCGACGTCTCACCGACTCGCCGCTGCATCGCCCGGGCGATGGCCATGCGGAAGGCGAACAGGCCGATCGACACCATCACCGTCAGGAACATCACCCAGCGAGCGATCAGGAGATCCAGGGAGGTCGCACTGCCCGCGATGCTCGGAACGGCGAACTTCGGCGCCGGCCCGGGATTGGGCCCCACCGCGTAGGTGAACGCTCCCTGGACAGGATGGCCGTCGATCGAGATCGCCCGCCAGTAGATGAGGTACCAGCCTTCGGGTAAGCGCGGACGCAGCGCCACCACCAACGTGTCGGGATCAGACGGGGCCCGGCCCACGGCTCCGGTGGTCTCCTGCCGGCCACTGGCGTCGGTGACCGAGATGATCGCGAACCGTGGCTCCACCGCTTCGTCGTACGTCAGGGCGACGGTATGCGGCGGAGAGTCGAGTACGCCGCTGGCCGCCGGGACGGTCTTGATCAGATA
>DASXJY010000006.1:0-40120 GCA_036497115.1 Solirubrobacteraceae bacterium | reverse complement strand
GAGCGGAGCGGTGCCGCGAGGGCGGGCCGTGAAGGCCGGGCGATGGTGGTGCACAACGTGCACGACCCAGGGCCCGCGGCGAGCGGCGCGTCTTTGTGCATCGGATCCGCGCCGAAAGCCCACCGGCCCCGCCGGGACCGCCGGCCGGTGGAGGTTGTGCACGCCCGCGGCCGGACCGCAGGCTGACCGCCAAGGTGACACCACGGAGCGCGCGATTCGCCTTCAGCGGACGGTGCGTCCTGGCATGATCACCCCCTGAACCCCATAGAGCGAACCGGCGAAGGTCGGCCCGGGCTCGCTCTGGGGTGTCCGTTTGCAGACCGCCGGGAGCGAGCCGCAGCGCCTCGGCCCCCGGCCAGGCGCGGCAAAGCCGCCCGCCCGTCAGCCCGCCAGGCCGGCCTCCCGGCGCGCCTGCTCGGCCAACTCGGGAACGCCGTCGCCCATCTCGGCGAACCAGGGGTCGTTCTCGTTGCCCGACAGAAAGCGCTTGTAGCTCTGCTCCAGGAAGATCGCCGCCTTCCAGATCGCCAGTACCCGGTACCAGCACAGGTTCTCGATGCTGCGCCCGGTCAACTCGGCGTAACGCGAGGCCATCCACTCACCGTCGGGGAAGCCCGGCTCGCGGGTGACCGGCTGAAGCTCGGTCATCACGTTGCCGGGCCGCCCGCGCTGGGCCAGGTGGGCGGTGAGGTAGCCGAGGTCGGCGAGCGGATCGCCGAGCGTGGCCATCTCCCAGTCCACGATCCCCAGCAGGCACACCGGGGCGCCGGCCCCGAGCAGCATGTTCCCCAGCCGGTAGTCACCGTGGACCACGGCCGGAGGGCCGCTCTGCGGCAGGTTGTCGCCGAGCCAGCGGGTGACGCGATCGAGGGCCGGTAGCTCGCGGGTGCGCCCGGCCTCCCAGAGCCGGCTGAACAGCCGCAGCTGACGCTCGAGGTAGCCGGCCGGCCGCCCGAGGCCGGCCAGCGGCCCCTGGCTGGTGTCGATCGAGTGCAGCGCGGCGAGCGCGGCGACCATCAGCTCGGCGATCGCGGCGCGGTGGCGGGGCGCGGCGAGGCCCGGCGGGGTGGCGTCGGTGAGCACCACCCCGTCCAGATACTCCATCAGGTAGAAGGGCACCCCGAGCAGGGACTCGTCGTCGCAGGTGGCGAGCACGCGCGGCACCGGCACCTCGGAGCCGGCCAGAGCGCTGATGATCCGGGCCTCGCGCAGGACGTCGTGGGCCGAGGGTGGCAGCGGCGGCCGGGGCGGACGTCGCAGCACGACGCGAGTCTCTCCGCGGCGCAGGCAGTAGGTGACGTTGGAGTGACCTTCGCCGATCTGGTGGGCCTCGATCGCGCCGTGTCCGATGCCCTGGAGGTCGAGAAACCGCTCCAGCGGCTGGCGGATCAGCAGCGGCGGTAGGGCCAGGGCGGCCGCCTCCTGGGCCGAATCGGCGATCTCCACGAGCTCGAGCCCCTCGCCGTGGTCCCCTCCGGCCGAAGTCAATTGGCGACCTTCCGGTGCCGCGGGAGCGCGAACACAATCCCTCGCTTCATCAGTGCGATTGTCAGAGCCGGATGCTTTCGATGAGTGGACTAGGCCCGGAAATGGGTATGCGGGATGGAGATGCCACAGGACGGCTCGCGCCCGGCAACGAAGGATGGCAAATCGACACCCGTGTGGCGGGCCACGTTTGACGCCTTCGAACGGCCGATCGCCGATGCCTCCGAATCGTGGCTGCAGAGCGAGACCTTCATGGACGGACTGGCGCTGGTGCTCAAGCTGCAGCGGCGGGCCAATCGCGAGCTGCGGCGCGGGCTGCGCATCTGGTTCGGGGCCTGGAACCTGTCCACGGGCTCCGACGTGGAGCGACTGGAGAACCAGATCGCCAACCTCGAGCGCCAGGTGCGCCAGCTGCGACTGGAGCTCGAACGTTCCTCGGACCCGGGCCCGCTGCTGGCCAGCACCGCCCGGCGCCGGTCGGCGAACCGCGACAGCCGCTGATGGCACCGTCACTGCTAGAGCGCCAGCTGCTGAGGTTCCAGAACGGCCTCACCTACTACGCGGGCCTGACCCGGCCACCGATCGGGCGCAGCCCCCGGGACCTGGTCTGGGAGCGCGACCAGGCGAAGCTGTGGCGGTACTGCTCAGCGCGGCGCCGCATCGAGCCGCCGATCGTGATCGTCCACAGCCTGATCAGCAAGAGCTACATCCTCGACCTGCTGCCCAACAACAGCATGGTCGGATTCCTGATCGACCAGGGATTCGACGTATTCATGCTCGACTGGGAGCCCGCCACGCCGGCGGACGCCGAGAACACGCTCGAGACCTACGTCGACCTGTACCTGCCGGCGGCGATTGCCGCCACCTGCGCCGAGTCCGGCGCCGATGAGGTGACACTGATGGGTTACTGCTACGGCGGGGTGCTGGCCCTGCTGCTCGCCGCCGCGCGGCCCGACCAGCCGCTGCGGAGCCTTGTCACCCTGACGACCCCGTGTGATTACAGTCAGATGGGGTTCATGAGCCAGATGTTCGTCGACGGCCGGCTCGACGCCGAAGACGTGATCGACGAGACCGGGCTGGTGCCGGCCACGGTGCTCGACCAGGGCTTTCAGTCGCTCAAGCCCACCGACCCCATCGTCCAGCAGGTCAACGTGTGGCAGAACCTGTGGAACGAGTCGTGGCTGACCGGCTTTGTGGCCATGAACCAGTGGGCCCGCGATCAGAACCCATTCCCCGGGGCGACGTTTCGCCAGACCGTTGATTCTCTGATTCGCGAAAACGCTCTGCGGCATGGGGTGGTCCCGTTCGGTTCCGGCGAGGCCCGCCTGAGCGACATCACGATCCCGTTTCTGAACGTCTTCTGCCGGCGCGACGAGATCGTTCCACCGCGGGCCGCCGAGCCGCTGGTCAAGCTGGTCGGATCCCGGGATGCCAGCGAGGTATGCCTGGAGTCCGGTCACGTCGGGCTGGTGGCGGGACGTCAGGCCGACAAGGTCTCGCGCCCCCGGATCGCCGATTGGATCCGATCTCACAGCCGCGAGGCCGGGGGCCCGCCGAGCGGGCCGTCGGCGCAAGGCAACGGCGGCCAGCAATCGCAATCGACACGACGTTAGGAGTCCGGTGAGCGACATCCCCCTCGCAGAGTTGCCCGAAGACATCGCCACGCAGGTCGATCACCTCGGCGCCAAGCAGGTCAACCTGTATCGCTGCCTGGCCCACGCGCCCGATCTACTGCGGGCCTGGATCGCGTTTGCCTGGGCGCTGCGCGGCAACAGCGCCACCTCGCGGCAGCTGCGCGAGCTGATGATCCTGCGCACGGCCACCCTGCACCATTCGCCCTACGAGTGGCACCAGCACCGGCGCATGGCCGCCGAGGCCGGGGTCACCGACTACGAGATCGCCGAGCTCGAGATGTGGCGCACGTCGCGGGCCTTCAGCCCCGAGACCCGGGCGGCGCTCGCCTTCACCGACGCGATCGTCGATGGCACCGTTCCCGACGAGATCAACGAGGAGCTGGCCGCGCACTTCAACCTCACCCAGCGCGTCGAGCTGACCGTCACGGCGGCGTTCTACTCGATGGTCCCTCGGGTCCTCGAGGCGCTCGGGGTACCGATCGAGGAGGAGCCCGAGCCCGCCGGGGCGCCGTGAGCGCCCTCGGCGCGTGCCGGCGGCGCCTGCCAGCGGCGCAGCTCGCGCACCGCGGCGCTGATCAGGCCCCAGGGGTTGATCAGCGAGTCTCGGCTGGCCCCGAGCCCGGCGTCGAGCATCGGCTGGTCGACGGCGGTCGCCTCCTGCCAGGCCCGAGAGTCACGCGCCTGCGCGGCGCTCAGGAAGCTGTTGATCGCCGGTAGGGCGGCGCTGGAGCCGTCCATCAGGAGCAGGTGGCCTTCGCCGGGCGCCACCAGCAGCCGGGCCTGCGGGATATGGCGGGCCAGCAGCAGCGCGTTGGCCAGCGGCATCACGGGATCGTCGTCGCCGGCCACCACCAGCGTTTCACAGCGAAGCTCGTGGAGCCAGCCCAGGGACCCCGGGTTGCCGATCAGCGCCAGCACCTGCCACAGGTAGCCCAGCGGGGTCGGCGGGCTGAGCTGGCGGGCGTCCCCGTGGCGGCGGACGAACTCGCGGTCGCGGCGGGCCCGGCCGCCCATCAGATCGCCGATCACGCTCTCGTAGTAGGGCCGCCAGTAGTAGCGAAGCGGGGTTGACATCTGGCCCAGAGTCCACATCGACCCGGGGATCCCGCCCCATCCCGGGGTGGAGGCCGCCAGCACCAGGCGCCTGACCCGCTCGGGGTCGCGCCGGGCCAGCGACTGAGCCACCAGACCTCCGAACGAGTAGCCGAGCACGTCGACGCGGTCGTATCCGAGCCGGTCGAGCATGCGCGCGGTCAGCTCGGTGAGGAGGTCGAGGCTGAGCGGCACAAGTGAAGTCGCCGAGCGCCCGGTCCCCGGAGCGTCGAAGGCGATCAGCCGCATCGCCGGCAGCGAGCGCTCCAGGGGGGCCCACATGTCCATGTGCGCCCCGATCCCGTTGATCAACAGCACCGGGTGCCCCTCCCCGAGCTCGCGGACGACAAGCCGGATACCGGCGACGGTGACCGAGCGCTCCCGGTGTCCGCCGTTCCCACCCGGGCCGCGGGCTCGCGGACTGCCCGCCGAGCTCGAGCGACCCTGGGTCATGGCACGATTCTAGGCTGGCCGCGGCCGGAAGATTGGCGTCGGGGCCGCGGTGGGGTTAGCGTTTGCCTTCTCAAATGCCGTCGCGGGACGCGAATCTGGTCGAACGGGACGCCCAACTGGCGCGAGTCGAGGCGCTGGCGCGGGCCGCGGCCGAGGGCAATGGCGCGTGTGTGCTCGTCCACGGTCCTCCGGGGGTCGGCAAGACCACCCTGGTCAGAGCGGCACTCGAGCGCGCCGAGGCGGGCGGCCTCAGCGTTCTGTGGGCCCGCGGAGGGGAACTCGAGCGCGAATTTCCCTATGGCGTGGTGCGCCAGCTGTTCGAGGCCCGCCTGATGGGCGCCGGGGAGGCCGAGCGGTCGAGCCTGCTCGAGGGAGCGGCCGGACTGGCGGCCCCGGTGCTGGGGTTTGAGGCCAGGGGGCTGTCGGCGGCGGCGATGGATGCGCGGTTCGCCGCCGTGCACGGTCTCTACTGGCTGGCCGCCGGGCTGGCCGGCAACCGGCCCCTGGTGCTGGCGATCGACGATCTGCACTGGGCCGACGCGCCGTCGCTGCGCTGGCTGTCATACCTGGTGCGCCGACTGGAGGGCGTCGCCCTGCTGGTGATCGCGGCCACGCGGGCGGGGGAATCGGATTCGACCGGGATCATCGGCTCGCTGGAGCAGGAGCAGCTGGTGGAAGTGATGCGGCTGGAGGCGCTGAGCCCCGCGGGGGTTGTCGAGATCGTCACTTCCGGCAGTGCCGCGGCGGCGCCCGAGTTCTGTGCCGCCTGTCACCGGATCACGGCCGGCAATCCGTTCTACCTCAGTGAGCTGCTCGATGCTGCCGCCCGGGCGAACATCCCGCCCACCGCGGCCGGCGCCGACCAGGTGGAGTCGCTGGGCCCGGCCAATGTTGCCGCCGCGGTGCTGGCCCGGATGCGCCAGCACGGCCCGCGCGCCGAGGCACTGGCCCGGGCCCTGGCGGTGCTCGATGTCGACGCCTCGCTGCACGCGGCCGGCGAGCTGGCCGCGGTCCCGGCGGCGACCGAGGCCACGGAGCTGGTCGATCAGCTGATCGGCGCCCAGATCCTGTCCGGCGAGCGCCGGTTTCAGTTCGTGCACCCGGTCGTCCGGACCGCCGTCTACCAGGCCATCCCCCCGGCCGAGCGGCTGCGCCTGCACGGTGCGGCGTTCGCTCTGCTGGCCCAGGCCGGCGCCCCGCCGGATCGGCTGGCCCGCCACCTGCTGGTCACCGAGCCCGCGGGCGATCCCCAGGTGGTGGCCACGCTACGGGCCGCCGCGGCGCAGGCCCAGACGCGCGGCGCGCCGGATCTGGCGGCGCGCTATCTCAAGCGCGCGCTGGCCGAGGCCCGCGACCCCGCCGATCGGGCGACGATCACTCACGACCTCGGCAATGCGCTGTTGGCCGACCGCGACCCCGCCTCCTTCGAGCACCTGCGGCGAGCCATCGCCATGACCGCCGAGGCGGCCAGCCGGGAGGCCTGGACGCTCGAGCTGACTCGGGCGTTGGCGGTTGCCGGACGGCCGGACGAGGCGGCCGCATTCGCCACCACCGCGCTGGCCGAAGGGATCAGCGATCCGGCGATCGCGGTGCGCGTGCAGAGCGAGCTTCTGTCGATGGCCTGGTTGATGCCTTCGGCCAGCCCGGAGGGCATCGTGCGCTTGGCGCAGCTCGAGCGAACCGGCGTACCGGCCGAGCTCGAGCCGCTGGTGGTGGCGCACCGCGCGCTGCGGATCACCGCCGAAGCCGGGGATGCCGACGAGGCCATCCGGCTCGCCGACCTGGCGATCAACGGCGGAGTCCTGCTCGAGGACCGCTCCTCGGTGCCGTTCGTGGCCCTGATCAGCCTGATCTGGAACGACGACCTCGAACGGCCCCGTCAGCTCTGCAACGCGGCACTGGCGCTGGCCGAGCAGATGGGCTCGCAGCATCTGATGGTCAACGGGGGCGCGTTCGGCGGACTTGCCGCGCTGCGGGCCGGCCGGCTGGCGGAGGCAGCGGGAGCGGCCGGTCTGTCCTACCGCCTCGCTCGCGACAGCGCGATGCCGGAGAGCATCGACTGGGCCTGGGCGCTGGCAATCCTGCTCGATTCGATGCGCGAGCGGGGGGAGATCGAGGCCGCCCAGGCGCTCCTGGGAGCCGCCGAGGCCGAGGGCGACCTGTGGCACCACGTGACGTTCGTGTTCCTGCTGGAGAGTCGGGGTCGGCTGCGATGCGCGCAGGGCCGTCTGCGCGAGGGGGTCGACGACCTGTTTGAGAGCGGCCGCCGCTGGGAGCCGTTTGGGCTGCGCAACCCCAACGTATCGGCCTGGCGTTCGGACGCCGCGGTGGCGCTGCTGCACCTGGGCGAGCGCGAGCAAGCGGCGCGGCTCGCCGACGAGGAGCTGGCCCTGGCCCGGACGGCGGGGACGGCCCGCGGGATCGGGGTGGCCTGCCGGACCAGCGGGATCGTTCATCGCGACGATCGGCTGCTGGCCGAGGCGACCGAAGTGCTGGCCGACTCCCCGGCTCGGCTCGAGTACGCAAAGGCGCTGTGCGAGCTCGGAGCGGCCGGCCGCCGCGCCGGGCGGCGGCGAGAGGTCCGCGAGCCGCTGCTGGCCGCGCTCGACCTGGCGCGCCGCTGCACCGCCGCGCCGCTGGCAGAGCGGATCCGCTCGGAGCTGTCGGCGATCGGCACGCGGCCCCGCCGTGACTACCTGGGGGGTGTGGAGGCGCTGACGCCGGGCGAGCTGCGGATCGCGAAGATGGCCGCCGAGGGGCGCACGAACAAGGACATCGCGCAGGCCCTGTTCGTCACTCTGCGCACGGTCGAGACCCATCTCACGCACGTGTACCGAAAGCTCGACATCGATTCCCGGGCCGCCCTGGGCGGGGCGCTGGAGGGGACGCCGGTGGCGGCATGACCGAGTCCGAGGGAGCGGGCACAGACCGACGCCAGACGGGTAACGGAACTGGACCAAACGACGGCGAGCCGATCAAGGTGGCGGTGCTGGGCGGCGGGGTGGGGGCGATGGTGGCGGCCTTCGAGCTGACCCGGCCGGAGCTCGCCGGGCGCTTCGAGGTCACCGTCTATCAGCCCGGCTGGCGGCTGGGCGGCAAGGGGGCCAGCGGTCGAACCAAGGTGCGCGGCGGCCAGCGGATCGAGGAGCACGGGCTCCACGTCTGGTTTGGCTTCTATGAGAACGCCTTCGCGGTGATGCGCGACGCCTACCAGGAACTAGCCGACACCGACAACGTCCAGGGGCCGTTCCGCACGGTGTGGGACGCCTTCAAGGGCTGTGAGGAGATCGTGGCCTTCGATCAGCAGGGCAGCGACTGGGTTCAGTTCGCGATCGACGACCAGCCCAACCCCGGCCTGCCGGGTGACGGCACCGACCCCAAGGGGTTCTGGGAGATCGCCGAGGAGCTGGCCGCCGGCCAGCTCAAACGGTGGCAGAAGACCTTCTGGAAGCTGCTCCGGCGCAACTTCTGGCGCCCCTCCTTCTGGGTCCAGCTGGGCGCTGCCTTCGTCCATGGCCGTTCCAGCGAGCACCGGCAGTTCAAGGCCGTCGCCGACCAGCTGAGCGTCAGCCATCAGGCCCACCACTACGCCACCGGCCAGCACCTTCTGCGCCTGGCCGGCGCGCACGCGCGCCAGAACGGCCGGGTGGCCAGGGCCCAGGCCGCCGGCGGCGGGCAGGTCGCTCCGGCGCCACCGGGCGACGGCGGACTGGCCGAGACAGCGCCCGAGGCCGGCAGCGACCCGTCGGAATATGTCGAGCTGCTGATCGCCTTTCGGGACTTCGTCTGGGAGCACTTCGTCGAGCGGCGGGTGGACATCGACCCCGAGCTGCGTTTCTTCTTCACCACCCTGGATGCCTGGGTCTGCGGCGCGGCGGGAGTGATCAGCGACGGGGTGCTGGAGCGGGGCTGGGACGCGATCAACGATCTCGACCTGTGCGAGTGGCTGCAGCGCAACGGAGCCAAGGAGGTGACGATCGGCGTCACCCCCGACCGGCGCTCGCCGATGCTGCGGGCGATCTACGACCTGGCCTTCGCCTACCTCGACGGCGACATCCAGCAGCCCAGCGCCGCCGCCGGGACCGCGGCCAGCCTGCTGCTGCGGCTGGTCTTCGGCCACTCGGGATCGATGCTCTACAAGATGCAGGCCGGGATGGGCGATGCCGTGTTCGGGCCCTTCTACCGAGTGCTGAGCGCGCGCGGGGTCAAGTTCGAGTTCTTCACCGCGGTGACCCGGCTGGGCCTTGACCCTCAGTCAGACTCCGTCAACGAGATCGACGTCGTCAAGCAGATGGAGCTGGCCGATCCCGGCGCCGGATACAGGCCGCTCTGCTTCGACGCCGATCCCTGGTGCTGGCCCAGCCAGCCGCTGTGGGATCAGCTGGCCGACGGCGGCACCGGGGCCGCGGCCGGCCCGGACCTGTTGACCTCGCTCGAGCAGGGGGCAAACCCGATGAACGGTGCAGCCAGGACGCTTCACCGCGGTTCGGACTTTCACCACGTGGTGCTGGGGATCTCCGTCGGGGCGCTGAGGCCCATCTGCGGCGAGCTGATGGCTCGCAACCCGACCTTCAAGAAGGCGATCGAGACGGCGAGGACCACGCCGACGCAGGGCTTTCAGCTGTGGCTGCGCCGGTCGACGAGTCAGTTGGGCTGGACGCATGGCGTCAACTCGGTCGCCGGAGCGTATGTCGAGCCGATCGACACCTACTGCGACATGAGCCATCTGATCGAGACCGAGGGATGGCCCCCGAGCGCCGGAGTCCAAGGCGTGGCCTACTTCTGCGGGGTGCTCGAGCGGGTGCAGGACGAGACTCAGGCGCAGGCGACCGCGCGGGTCAAGGTCGGGGCCAGGGAGTTGCTGGCCAAGTCAATCGCCGCGCTGTGGCCCAAGGGCGTCCAGGCCGACGGCACGCTGGCCGCCGACGTGCTGGCCGGCGACAGCCCCGACGGCTTCGATGACCAGTACTACCGCGCCAACATCGCCGGCACTGAGCTCTACGTGCTGACTCCGGCCGGCACCGTCGCCGACCGAATCCCGTCGGACGCCTCCGGGTTTGACAACCTCGTCCTGGCCGGCGATTGGACCAAGAACGGCATCGACGGTGGCTGCGTCGAATCCGCCGCCGCCTCCGGGCGCCAGGCGGCGCAGAAGCTGACCGGAGCTCCGGCCCCGGTGCCCGGCGAGCACCGGGCCTGGCTGAAGGCCGCCCCCGAACCCCCGTTCGTCGAGTACGGCGCGCTCGAGACCTACCCGGGCCAGTTTCAGTGCACCGGGGCCAGCTTTCTGGCCATGGTGCTCAAGGCCGATCACGCCAAGCTCCAGGCGCTGCTGACGCGGGTCCTGGACGGAGCCTCAGCCGGCTCGGTCCGACACCGCCCGCTCGGCAGGCATGCCGTGCTGATGGTCGGCCAGATCGACCGGATCTGCTCGACCGCGCCGGAGTTCGCCAACCGCGGCTACGCCGCCGAGTGGCAGGCGGCGCTGACCGTGCCGGTGATCTGCGAGGTCAAGAAGCTGGGGGTCTTCGTGCCCGACCACATCCGCACCTTCATGCCCTACCTGCTGGTCAACAATCCGATCTCGCTGTGCGGGGGGCGCGAGATCTACGGCTTTGCCAAGGCTCTGGGCCGATTCCCGGAACCGCCGCCCCAGCAATGGCGCCAGACCGGCTTTGCCATCGAGGCCTTCGGCGGCGACTTCGCCCCCGACCGGGGGGCCGGGTGGAACCAGCTGATCCAGTTCGCGCCCACCGGTACCGCCGACGGCTTCGACGAGGAGTGGTCGAGCATCGAAGACTTCGTCCGGCACCTGCTGGCGCGGGTCGGCCATCTCGGCGACCGGGATCTCCCCCGGCCGCACCTGACGTTGCCGTGGGGAGTGATCGCTCGTACGTTCGTGCACCCCCCGTCGCAGATCAGCCTCAAGCAGTTCCGGGCCTCCGACGCTCCCGACCTGGCCTCCTCGAGTCAGCTGATCGAGACGCCGCTGGTGGTGGACCGGATCAGCGGCCGGTTGTCAAAGCGCGACTGGCACGTAACCGTGAACCCGCTTGACAGCCATCCGATCGCCGACGATCTGGGGCTGGACAGCCAGGACGCGAGCTTCGCCTTCGAGCTGGAGATGGATTTCAAGCTCGGATAGCGGCGGCCACGAACGAGCCCGGGGAAATCTTTCGTGGTCGCGACCACGACGACAGGGGCTTGAGTCGTGGTCACTATGGGGCCATGACGTTTGTCGCCAACGGGACTCGCCTGGACCCCACGCCGGTTGCCGGCGAGACGGTTCAGCGCCGGCGGGTGACAGCGCTGTCGGTCGACGTGGTCGGCTCGATGTCGCTGTGCTCGTCGATGAGCATCGAGAGCTGGTGGACGGTGATCGAGCGGGTGTTCACGATCGTGTCCGAAGGCGTTGAGCGGTTCGGAGGCTGGGTGGAGAACTTCGCCGGGGATGGGGGCGTGGCGGTGTTTGCCAGCGGCAACAGCCAGGCCGAGCAGGCGATCGGCGCATGTGCCGCGGCGCTCTGGCTCCGCGACACCATCGATCGCTACGGCGCTGAGTTCAGGCGTCATCGGGGGTTCGACCTGTCGGTGCGGATTGGGGTCAACTCCGGCGACGCCGTGATCGGCGCGCTGGTGGCCCCACCGCACCCTCGGGTGGCAGCGATCGGTCACGCGGTCGGAATGGCCAAGCGGATCGAGACGCTGGCCGCGCCGGGGGCGGTCTACCTCAGCGAGTCCACGGCCGCGCTGGTCCAGGACGCGTTCGAGCTCTTCGCGCTGGGAACGTTCGAGGTGCGAGATGCCGGGGCACCGTTGGCGCTGTTCGAGCTTGTCGCTCCGGCCGCGGCGGACGCGCGCGCGGAGCCGTTGAGCCTGGTGGCGGCAGCGGCTTGACCGCCCGGGCGACGCCCCGGTCCCTCCGGCTACCCCGTCGTGGCGATGAAGACGTTCTTGAGCTCGGTGTAGTGCTCGAGCGCGTGCGGGCCCAGCTCGCGCCCGATGCCCGACTGCTTGAAGCCGCCGAAGGGCGTCGAGACGCGGACCGAGGTGTTGGAGTTGACCGACAGTGTCCCCGCCTCCAGCGCCCGGGCGGCCCGCAGGGCGCGGGCGCCGTTGCTGGTCCAGATCGAGCCCGAGAGGCCGTAGATCGTGTCGTTGGCGATCCGGATCGCCTCCTCCTCGCTGTCGAACGGGATCACCGAGGCGACCGGCCCGAAGATCTCCTCGCGCGCCGCCCGGTCATCGTTTGAGACCGGGCACAGCACGGCGGGGGCAAACCAGTACCCCGCTCCCTCAGGGGCGCTGCCGCGGAAGGCGACCGGCGCCTCGCCGTTGACGTAGGAGCCGACCTTCGCCCGCTGATCGGCGGAGATCAGCGGACCCATCTGCGTCGCCTCGTCGAGCGGGTCGCCGACCCGCAGCGACTTGACGGCAGCCTCGAGGTGCGACATGAACTCATCGAGCACCGAGCGCTGAACGAGGATGCGCGAACGAGCGCAGCAGTCCTGGCCGGCGTTGCCGAACACCGCCAGGGGGGCCGCGGCGGCGGCGGCCTCCAGATCGGCGTCGGCGAAGATCAGGCTGGCCGACTTGCCGCCCAGCTCCAGGGTCACGCGCTTGATCGATTGGGAAGCCAGCTGACCGATCCGCCGTCCCACCGCGGTCGACCCGGTGAAGGCGATCTTGGCCACGTCGGGGTGCTCGGCCAACCGCTCGCCAACCACGCGACCGGGTCCCACCACCACGTTCAGGACGCCGTCCGGAAGCCCGGCCTCGAGCGCGATTCGCTCCAGCTCGATCGCCGTCAAAGGTGTCAGCTCGGCCGGCTTGAGGACCACGGTATTGCCGGCGGCCAGGGCCGGGGCCAACTTCCAGGAGGCGATCGCCAGCGGGAAGTTCCACGGGACGATCATCCCGATCACCCCCAGGGGCTCGCGGAAGGTCATGTCGACCCCGCCGGCCACCGGGATCGTGTCTCCCAGCAGCCGCTCGGGGGCGCCGGCGTAGTACTGGAAGGTGCTGGCGACCATCCCCATCTCTCCCCGGGCGTCACCGATCGGCTTGCCGACGTTGCGGGACTCCAGGCGGGCCAGATCCTCGATCTTGGCTCCCACGGCATCGGCCACGGCGCGCAGTTGCGCGGCGCGATCGCCGGGCGCCATGTCACGCCAGGCAGGGAAGGCCGCCCGGGCGCGCGCCACCGCCGCGTCGGCCTGGGCCACTCCGGCCTGGGGGAGCTCGGCCAGCACCTCTTCGGTCGCCGGCTCCAGGACCTTCAATGTCGTCTCGCTGCTCGTCGCCACGACCACCCTCCGCTCAAAAACGACTAATGGCTCGAAGATCGATCCTTTATCATCGACCACCCGGTGCGTCAAGCCCCCGGGGCCTCGACTTCCGCTAACTGTACTGCTATAAGGACCTCGAACAGGCCCAATTAGGAGAGGAAGGCCGGACCGTGACCGACGCGCTGGTTGACATCACATCGACACGCGTGTTACCGCCGGAGTTTGACCGGCGGTATCCGATGATCGTGCGCGGTGACGGCGTGTGGGTGCAGGATGCCGCCGGGCGCCGGTACCTCGATGCGATGAGCGGGGGCTCCATGGCCCTGACCCTCGGCCACGGACGCCAGGACCTGATCGAGGCGGCCCGCGCCCAGGCCCAGAAGCTGGCCTTCGTCCACAACGAGCGGCTCACCAATCCGGCTCAGGAGGAGCTGGCTCGCGAACTGGTCACGGTCGCCCCGCAGGGGCTTGACCGCGTGCACTTCGTGACCGGCGGCTCGGAGGCCAACGAGTGCGCGCTGCGGATGGCCCGCAGTTACCACGTCGAGCGCGGCGAGCCCGATCGGTGGCGGGTGATCTCCCCGGCCCAGTCCTACCACGGGCCGACGATGGCCACGCTCGCGCTCACCGGCCGTCCCGGCCTCCAGGGGCCGCTCACGCCCTACATCCAAGAGCAGGCTCACATCCCGCCGAGCACCTGGCGGTTCGATCCCACCGGCGAGCAGGCGCTCCAGGCCCTCGATCGCGCGCTCGAGCAGGCCGGTCCCCAGAACGTGGCGGCGTTCTTCGCCGAGGTCGTCGGCGCCGCGGCGCTGCCGGCCTACACGGCTCCCCAGCGCTTCTGGGAGGGGCTGGCGGAGCGCCGGGAGCGTCACGGCTTCTTGATCTGCTTCGACGAGGTGGTGACCGGGATGGGGCGGACCGGCAGCTGGTTCGCCGCCGAGCGGCTTCCATTCACGCCCGACATCATCGCCACTGCCAAGGGGCTGGGTGCCGGCTATGCGGCGATCGGCGCGACGATCTGTCACCGCCGCGTCTACGAGGCCGTCGCGGCCGGCTCACGGCGCTTCGCGCTTGGCCATACCTGGGACGGCGCTCCCTTGCCCTGCGCCGTGGGGGTGGCGGTGATCGACGCGCTGCGGCGCGAGGGTCTGGTGAAGCGGGTGGCCGAGCGCGGCCCCGGCCTGCGCGACGAGCTGGCCGAGGCGCTGGAGGGGATCGCCATGGTCCGGGAGGTCCGCGGCCAGGGCTTTTTGCTCGGGGTCGACTACGTCGACCCGCGTGACGGAAGCTCGTTCTTGCCGGCCGAGCTGGGGGTCGCCGGGCGGATCGACGACGTGGCGCTGGAGCATGGCCTGGTCACGCTCTCGACCCAGCCGACCGGTGACGGCTTCGCCGGTGACCAGAGCCTGTTCGCGCCGCCGTTGACGACCAGCGACGACGAGCTGGCGGAGATGGTGGCCCGGTTCGCCGCCACCGTGCGCGAGGTCGCAGCCGACGTCGAGCGCGAGCTGGCCGGCGGCAAGGCGGTTCCCGACCCGGTCCCGGCGGGAGACGCACAATGAGCTCGCCTAACCCGCTGCGCGCGCTGGTCCTACAGCACGAGGAGCCCACCCCCGGCGGCTACGTCAACGAGTGGCTGGCCGAGCGCGACGCCGAGGCCGACATCTACCGGATCGACGTCGAGCACCGGGAGATCGAGCCGGCCGACTACAGCATGTTCGTGCTGCTGGGGTCGGAGTTTGCCGCCTTCGACGATTCGATCCCCTGGCTGGTCCGCGAGCAGGAGCTGCTCTCGCGCGCCACCCAGGCCGACGTGCCGGTGCTGGGGATCTGCTTCGGCGGCCAGCTGCTGGCCCGGGTCCTGGGCGGCCGCTCCTTTCGCGGCGAGACCTCGGAGATCGGCTGGCTGCCGGTCCGCAGCCGCGACGAGTCACTGGTGGCGCCCGGACCCTGGTTTCAATGGCACTTCGACACCTTCGCCGCTCCCCCCGGGTCCGAGCTGATCGCCGACAGCCCCGCCGGGCCGCAGGCGTTCACGATCGGGCGCAGCCTCGGGGTCCAGTTCCATCCCGAGGTGACCACCCAGATCATGGACGAGTGGGTCGAGGTGTACCGCCACGAGCTCGACCAGGAGGGCATCGACCCCGACCGGCTGCTGGAGGAGACCTACCGCCGCGCCGCGGACAGCCGGGCGGCGGCTTGGCGCCTGTTTGACGCGTTCTTGTACCGGGTGGCCGGTCTGCGGGAGGCCGTCCGTGGCGGTTGACTTCGCTGGAGCGAGCGCTTCAGTCGAGTTCGAGCCAATCCACCAGCTGCGGGCGCACGAATACGTGGCCGAGCAGATCCGCCGGCACATCGCCTTGCGGCTCGTCGGCCCGGGCGAGTCGCTGCCCCCCGAGCGCGAGCTGGCGGCGATCTTCGGCGTGGGCCGTCCCACGATCCAGCACGCTCTGCGGCTGCTCGAGGCCGACCATCTGGTGCAGGCCCGCCGCGGTCGCAGCGGCGGCACGTTCGTCTGCCAGCCGGCCGCCGACGCCGGCGTGATGGACGAACTGATGGCCCGCCTACTGCGCCGGCGCGCCGAGCTGGAGGAGGTGCTGGTCTACCGCCGGGCGATGGAGCCTCAGGTGGCCCGCGAAGCCGCCAGCATGCGACGGCGCGCCGATGTGCGGGCGATGTCAGAGGCGATCGCCAGGATGTCCGAGACCGCCGCCGAGCCCGACTACATGCGCCACGACACCGAGTTTCACCTCGCCGTGGCGCGGGCCACCCGCAACCGGTTCATGGTCAGCGCGATCGAGGTGGTGCGGCTGCGGCTCAACGACGCGATGAGCCTGCTGCCGGAGTCCGACATCTGGCATCGACGGCTGTCGGGCGAGCACGAGGCGATCATGGCGGCGATCGAGTCGGGCTCCCACGACGCCGCCGAGCAGGCGATGGACGCCCACGTCGCGGCCAGCGAGCAGAGTGTGCGGGCGGTCCTGAGGGCGATCAAGAGGAGGCTGGCGACGTGATCGAGGCAACCGAAACCAGCGTCTTTCCCCGGCTGCTGGACCTGGCCTACCCGGTGATCGAGCGCGGCGAAGGGGTGCGGCTGTACACCGACGACGGCATCGAGGTGCTCGACGCCTGCTCCGGCGGGGCGATGGTGGCCTGTCTGGGACACGGCGATCCCGACATCGTGCGGGCCGCCCAAGCCCAGGCCGAGCGCATCTCCTACGTCTATAACCACCACTTCACCAACGAGCCCCAGGAGCGCCTGGCCGAGCAGCTGATCGATGTGGCGGCGCCGGAGATGGCCCGGGTTCGGTTCGTCTCCGGCGGATCGGAGGCCAACGAGACGGCGCTGCGGCTGGTCCGCCAGTACCACGTCGATCGCGGTGAGCCCGAGCGCTGGCGGGTGATCACGCAGGCCCAGGCCTACCACGGCGCGCTGATGGGAGCGCTGGCGCTGACCGGCCGCCCCAGCCTGCAGGCGCCCTATGACGAGTACCTGCCCGGTCATCTGCACATCCCACCCGCGACCTGGCGCTTCGATCCCAGCGGCGACAGCGCGCTGGCCGAACTGGACCGGCTGCTCGAGGAGGCCGGGCCCGAGACGGTGGCGGCGTTCTTCTGCGAACCGGTCAGCGCCGCAGCGCTGCCGGGCTACAGCCCGCCGGACAGCTTCTGGACCGGGCTCGCCGAGCGCCGTGACCGCCACGGCTTCCTGGTCTGCTTTGACGAGGTGGTCACCGGGATGGGCCGGACCGGCCGCTGGTTCGCGGGTCAGGGGCTGCCGATCGAGCCCGACATCGTCACCGGCGGCAAGGGGCTCGGAGCCGGCTACGCCCCGCTGGCCGCCGCGATGTGCACCGAGCAGGTCTACGAGGCGCTGGCGGCCGGTTCGCGCAACTTCGAGCACGGCCACACCTGGGACGGGGCGCCGCTTCCCTGCGGGGTCGGACTGGCGGTGCTGGAGAAGCTGGTGCAGGGTGGGCTGGTGGACCGGGTCCGCGAGCGCGGGCCTTCGCTGCGCTCAGAGCTCGAGCAGGCCCTCGCCGGCGCCGAGATCGTCAGGGAAGTACGGGGCCGGGGCTTCTTGCTCGGTGTCGAGCTGGTCGATCCCCGCGACGGCGAGTCGCTGCTGCCCGACGAGCTCGACGCCGCTGCCCTGATCGACCAGACGGCGTTCCAGCACGGGGTGCTGGTCACCTCGACGCACTCCACCGCCGACGGCTACACGGGAGACCAGGTGTTGCTGGCTCCGGCGTTCATCGCCAGCGACGAGGAGCTTGTCGAGATCGTGCAGCGCTTCGCCGCCGCGGTGGCCGACGTCGAACGAGCGGTCAAGCGGTCGCTGGCCTCGGGTTGAGCACGGTGTCCCTGTCCGAGCTTCCCACAGGCGCTGCGGTGGACGGTCTGGCCAGCGACCGGGAGGGCTTTGTGCTGCTGGGGATGCCCGACGTCCACGGTTCGGTGCGGGGGAAGGCCCTGCGCCCCCGGGCCTTCGAGGCGGCTCTGGCCGACGGCACGGTGATGACCGACCTGCTGCTGGCGCTCGATCCCACCGACACTCCGATCACCGACTATGAGCGATTCGGCATCCGCTCCGGTGCCGGCGACTTGGTCGTGCACCCGGACCCGGCGACGCTGCGCGAGCTCTCGTGGCTGCCGGGCTGGCGGATCTGTCTGAGCACACCGACCTGGCAGGACGGCAGCCCGTGTCAATTCTCGTCGCGCGAAGCGCTGCGAGGCGTGCTCGATCGCCTCCGAGCGCACGGCTATGAGTCGATGGCGGCGTTCGAGTACGAGATCCGGCTGCGCGACGGCGAGGGTCAGCCCCTGTCGAGCGGGCTCAGCTACAGCCTGGGCGAGGTGGCGCGCTTTGAGCAGTTTGCCGCGCGGCTGGTTCCCGCGCTCGACGCGCTGGGGGTTGAGCTGTCGGCGATCCACACCGAGGCGGGGCCCGGGCTGCTGGAGCTCAACATCGTCGCCCGCGACGGCCTGCGAGCCGCCGACGACGCGGTGTTCGTCAAGCTGGCGGCCAAGGAGGTCGCCGCCTCGATGGGGTTGCGAGCGAGCTTCATGGCCAAGACCCAGCCCGGCCAGGAGGGCTCGAGCGGCCACGTCCACCTGTCGCTGTGGGCCGGCGGTGCCAACGTCTTCGGGGGCCAGAACGGGGGCGGCGAGCTGCCGGAGCCGTTCACGGCGGCGATCGCGGGCGTCCTTGACCACCTGCCCGCGGCCTCGCTGATGCTCAATCCCACGATCAACTCCTACAAGCGCCTGGTCCCGGGCTGGTTCGCCCCCGTCAACGTGAGCTGGGGGCTCGAGAACCGCTCCTGCGCGGTCCGCGCGGTCCGGGGCGAGCGCGCCGAGCGCTGGCGCCTGGAGTGCCGGCGACCCGGTGCCGACGCCAATCCGTATCTGGCCCTGGCCGCGCTGGCTGCCTCGGCGCTCGACGGGATCCAGCGAACGGCGGCGCCGCCGGAGCCCGTGGCCGGCGATGCCTCCGAGCGCCACGACCTGCCGCCGCTGCCGGGGTCGCTGGAGAGCGCTCTGGCCGCGTTTGACGCCGATGCCGATTTCCGGCGCCTGGTCGGGGAGGCCTTCTGCGACTACTACCGGACCTCCCGCGCCTGGGAGCTGAGCGCCTGGCGCGAGGCGGTGAGCGATTGGGAGCGCGAGCGGTATGAACGAACAGTCTGAGCCGATCATCGGGATCTGCGCGGTGCGGGAGCGAACCCGCTGGAGCTACTGGGACCAGGAGGGGCACCTCGTCGCCGACTCCTACGTCTGCTCGGTGCAGCGCTCCGGGGCGATCGCCGTGCTGCTGCCGGTCGACGCGCGCAATCCGCTGACGCTGCTGGAGCGGATCGACGGCCTGCTGCTGATCGGCGGCGCCGACGTCGATCCGGCCAGCTACGGAGCGCCCCGGCAGGCCGAGACCGAGTCCACCTACCCCGAGCGCGACGCGTTCGAGCTCGCGCTGCTGCGCGAGGCGCTGCGAATCGGGATCCCCGTCCTGGGGATCTGCCGGGGCATGCAGGTGCTCAACGTCGCCCTCGGGGGCACGCTGGAGCAGCACATAGTCGCCGAGGATGGAAGCAACCCCCACCGCAAGGCGCTCGGCAGTTTCGTGGGCACCGAGCACGACGTGGCGCTCGAACCCGGCTCGCTGGCCGAGCGCGCCGCCGGGGAGTCGACAACCGTCGCTCGCTGCCACCACCACCAGGCGGTGGGCGAGCTCGCCCCGGGGCTGCGAGTGTCTGGCCGGGCGGGCGACGGCGTGGCCGAGGCGATCGAGACCACGGATGGCAGCTGGGTGCTGGGGGTCCAGTGGCACCCCGAGGCCGACGAGCGCAGCCGTCTGTTCGCGGCCCTACGAGACGCCGCTCGCCGACGACTTTCTGCAAATCTCCACGACCCCGAGGATGTGGGAGCCGATGCCGCCGTCCGCTGACACCGAAGCCGTGCTCGAGCTCGAGGCCGAGCGCACGACCCGGCAGCAGAAGGACAATCTGTGCGGTCCCTTCCACGCCGCGCGAATCCTGCGCGACGCCGGTGTGACGCGGTCCGGAGGCGAACCACTCGACCAGGATCTGGTCGCGATGCGCGCCGGGACCACGCTGCCGGTGGGCGACGACGAGCCGGCGGTGCCGCCCGGCGCCGAGAGCTGGGCCGAGTACCGCCACCAGCTCAGATCGAGCTCGCCGGCGGCGTCGGGGACGTCGGCCGATTCGCTGGCCGAGGCGATCGAAGCGCTCTCGGGCGGTCGCCTGGTCTGCGTTGCGCTGAGCGGGACGTGGAAGGGTGAGACGGTGGAGCGGGTGGTGCAGGCCCGGCGCGCGCTCGGGGCTCGCCTGGTCGCCAACCTGCGGACCGGGCGGCTGTGGGGCAGCCGGCCGCCGGTGGAGGCCGTCCTGGCCCAGCTCGGCGGACGCGAGGTGACAGACCCCCCGCCGGCCGACTGGGACGTAGGCCACTTCGTCGAGCTCGTGGAGTTGGTGCGCGGCTCGGCCGGGGAGCTGGTGATCGTGGCCGACTCCTACCCCACGCTGGGCTGGGACGGCCACCACGTCCAGCCGCCCGACGCACTGGCGGCGGCGCTGATGCGCGGCGACGGCCGTGGCGGCGGGATCCTGGCCGTGGTGCCGGCTTCCGGCGCGGCCGCGGGGCGGGCGCTGGCGGCCGAGCTTGGGCTCGAGGTCGAATTCTGGAACAACAGGAGGTAGGTGCCCATGGCGGCAGTGGACGAGGAGGCAGTCAGCGTCGAGGACGTCCTCTCCCGCTGGCACGAGCAGGGCATCCGCAACGTTCGCTTCGAGCTGCCCGACATGCACGGGACCAGCCGCTCGAAGCTCGTGCCGATCGAACACGCCGCCCACTACGCCGAAGAGGGCCTGAACATGTACGGCGGCGCGGTGGTGCTCGACAGCCGCTCGGACGTGGTGCCGGGAACGCTTTACAACGAGGAGATCGGCTACGCCGACCAGCGCCTGCGCCCCGAACCCACCACCGCCGCCGTGGTCCCGTGGATGCAGGACACCGGGCGGATGATCTGCGATGCCTACTGGGACGACGGACGTCCGCTGGGCGCCGCCCCGCGTCACGTGTTTCGACGCGCGCTGGAGCGCTGCCGTGAGCTCGGCTACGAGCCGCTGATCGGGATCGAGCCCGAGTTCTATCTGCTCGATCGCCAGACCCGGCAACCGCTGTTTGAGGGCAACCACATCTTCAACACGGTGCGAAACACCTGGGTTCCGGTGATCGAGCGGATCGTCAACGAGTCGCGCCGGTTCGGGATCGACATCATCACCGCCAACTGCGAGTACGCCGGGTCGCAGTGGGAGATCGTCTTCGGCCCGCGCTCGGGCATGGCCGGCCCCGACGCCGCCTTCGGCTTCAAGACCGCGGCCAAGGAGCTGGCCCACCAGGAGGGGCTGATCGCCAGCTTCATGTCCAAGCCGTTCGGCGACTCCGCGGGCTGCGGCGCGCACAACCACATCGGGCTCCTGGACCGCGAGACCGGCGCCAACGCCATGTCTGACCCCGACGCCGAGGCCGGCCTGTCGGCGGTCGGGCGCAGCTTCGTCGCCGGCCAGCTGCGCCACGCCGCGGCGATCTACGCCGTGCTGGCGCCGACCATCAACTGTCTCAAGCGCCGGCGCACCCACACCTTCAGCCCCACCAACATCTCCTGGGGACTGGAGGATCGAAGCGCGTTTGCTCGCGTCAAGGGCGGCAGTGCGCGCTCCAAGCACGTCGAGAACCGGGCCCCCACCGGGCTGTCGAACCCATATCTGGTCTCGGCCGCGCTGCTCGGGGCCGGGGCGCTTGGCGTCGCCGACGGGCTGGAGCTCGAACCGGCCGCGGCGGCGCCGGCCGAGGAGGACGAGTCAAAGTCCAAGCTCCCGACCACGGTGCAGGAGTCGCTGGCCGCGCTGCAGGCCGACGCGAAGATCGTCGACCTGCTCGGAGACGAGTTCGTCAGGGCCTACACCGTGATGCGCCGCTACGAGCTGCAGCGGTTCGCCGACCACGTCACCGACTGGGAGCTCGAGGAGTACCTGGAGCTGTACTGACTGCGGTCGGGGATGCGGTGGCGATCGTGGCCAGCTGCTCGCCGATCACCGGCGCGAACTTGAACAGGTTGGGGCCGGCCACGGCGGTGACCGGGCCCTGGCGCCAGATGCCGAAACCGTCATCGGGATACTCCGGCACCGTCGTGGTCAGGCGCAGGACCTGATCCACCGGCTCGGGATGCAGCCCGGGCAGGATCCGGCGGACATAAGCGATGATGCGCTCGCGCTGGGCGGCGAGGTCGATCGCCTCGGGGACGTCGGTGGCCAGGTCGGCCACGGCGGGATAAGTTGTCACCTCGGCCAGCCCGACCGCGTAGCGATCCTCGAGGTCGCTCAGGGCGTAGACCACCTCGCCGGCCGATTCGGTGCGGTCGCTGAAACAGGGCAGCGGGTGGGGCGCCGGTGACGTTGTGCGGAACGAGAGGCGAAGGTGAGCCTGGCGTTCCTGGTGTATCGGGATCCCCAGCGGCCTGACCAGACGATCGGTGCCGGCCCCGGCGCAGACCACGGCGTGCTGACAGTGGTGGACACCGCTCTCGGTGATCACCGCGACCTCGTCATCGCCGCGGATCGCGATCGAGTCGACCTCGGTGCGGTGCCTTGCCCCAGCGCCGATGTGGGAGGCCAGCGCCCTGATCGTCGCGTCGGCTCGAAGGGCGCCCGCTCGCGGGTCCCAGAGCAAGCGGGCCGGGGGCAGCGCCGCGACCGGGAAACGCTCGTGCGCCTGGCCGGGGTCGAGCTCCTGCGCCGGGACGCCGGCCGCCCGCAGGGCATCGAGCTCGCCGGGACCGGCGCCGGCCCGCAGGGCGCCCTCGATCCCGAGCAGGGTGGTCTCAAACTGCTGCTCCCACTGACGCCAGCCCTCGCGGGCACTGACCGCCAGCTCGATCAGATGCGGCTCGGCGTGGAGGTGGCGAAACTGCCGGGTGCGGCCCGCCGACTGCCCCTGCCCGGGCTCCTCGGCGCGCTCGAAGCAGACCACGTCGATGCCTCGGTCGCGCAGCTTCGCCGCCGCCGCCAGGCCGATGACCCCGCCGCCGACGACGCAGACCTCGCTGCTGGTCGAGCCCATCGTGCGAATGTACCTGTGGCCGGGGGTTGCGGCTCGGTAGTGTCCGCGGCGTGGTCACGCTGAAGCCGGTGTTGAGGGCCCTGGTCTGGATCGATCGCTTCACCACCGAGGTGGGGGAGAACTGCTGCGCCGTGCGGGCCCAGACCGCGTTACGAGACACGGTGTCGGCCGAGCCTGATCCTGAGCCGTCGTCGCCCTCCGCAGCTCGCTAGGGCCCGGCGGTGAGCGCGCCGCACGAGCTCTCGGCCGGCGAGCGCGAGGCGCTCAAGCAGCTGGCCGGCTTCCCGCTGCTCGAGGCGCTGTTCGGCCGCCGCTCGCGCCGGTTTCCGATGGGCGGCGAGCTTCCCGACGGACCGCTGGCCTACCGCTCCCGGCACGAGCACGTCCCCCTGTCCGAGCTCGAGACGCTGCTGATCCTGGCCGTGATGGGCGGTACCACCGGCTGGCACTTCGGGATCACCCGCCACGCCCGCTACGCCCCGGCGCTGGCCAACTACAACGGCGCCGCCGCGGGGCGGACGATCCCCTCGGCGGCCGGCTTTCACACCTCCGAGCTGTTCTACACCGACGACTCCGGTCTGTACTTCATGCCCACCCGCGACGCCGGAGCGCTCGTCGACCCCGCGGAGGAGGAGGTGACCGCGGAGCTGATGCTCGAGCGCCATCGCGATCGCGTCGTCAAGCTCTCCGAGCAGCGGCTGTACCTCCCGCGCCGGGAGCCGTACCTGGAGGGTCACAACACCTGGATCGCCAACGAGCCCGGTTCGCTGCTGGTGATCCCGGTCGCCGACATCGCCCAGCACCACATCGCCAACCTCTGCTTCTTCACCCAGAACGGCTACTGCATCTACGACGACATAAACCAGCGCCCGATCCCGGGCATCGAGGAGTACTCAGACCTGGTCGACACCGCCGAGCCGATCCCGCTGTCGTTCGTCGAGCAGTACTCGCTGACCGAGGCCACGGCCGAGCTCATGACCTCGAGCTACAACGGCGCGCTGCTGCTGCAGGCGATGGGCCTGGGCGGCTGGTCGTTTGATGGGATCGAGCACATGGCGCTGCTCGGCGCCTCGGGCGAGCCCGACGTACCCGGGCTGGGCTTTCGCTACGACACCGACCCACGGTGGGGCACGCCGAACCCCACCGGACGCACCGACGGCACCTTCGCTGCCTACTGCCCGCCGCACTTTGCCACCATGGCCGACGCGGTGCAGGCCTTCGCCGAGCGCAAGTTCGGGCCGGGGGGCCCGTACCACCCGGCCACGCCGGGGGCGTGGCGTGACTCAAGTGCCGTGCGCGCCGCCGCCGAGGTACACGACCAGCGCTTCAAGGACTGCGTGACGCTGCAGTGTCAGTACACGCTCGACAGCTGGGGAAAGTTCCCCGGCACGGTGGCCAGCGTGTGGGTGATGAACTTCCTCCAGGCCCAGCACCTCGACCTCGACTTCTACGACCATTACTTCAAGCCCGGGGCGTACCTGGAGACCCACCGGCGCCACATGGAGACCTGGCACTAGCGCACGGGACGTTGCCGTACACGACCGGCTGGGCGGACATTGTGGAGCGAGCGCCTGGCGACCGGCCGCGGTTTGCTCTGATCGGCTCAGCAGGTGGTCGCGATAGAGCGAGCTCGGTCCGGGGCGGTGTCGCTCGCTCCAGAATGTTCGTTTCGGGACGACATCCCCAGGAGGGTGGCGCGGCGGGGGGACCCCGGATCCCCCCGCGCGCCTGGTGTGCAGCATCCGCGCCCGGTCCCCCGGGGCCCCCGGCGTTGCGCGGATTGCACCTTCCGTGGCGGGGGGAGCCCCCACGTCTCCCCGCACCGTGTGGTCAGGGGATCAGCTAGACGGTGTCCATCCCCTGGTTGATCATGCGGCCGATCGTCTCGTACTTGGCGCGCTGGTTTGACTTCAGCCAGAACGCGTAGGCGAGGCCGACCGCGAATATGAACACGTCTCCCCACACCAACCACTTGGCGTAGCTGTAGCCGGCGCCCAGGAAGTCGAGGTTGTGGATCGCCAGGTAGAGGACGATCGCCTGGCTGACGACCGCTATCAGCGGTGCCGTTATCGTCGTCCACCAGTGGTGAGACTCGGCGTGGTGGGTGCGGAAGTAGTTGAAGATCGCCACCGAGACCAGCGCCTGGATGGCCAGGATCGATACCACCCCCATGACCGCCATCAGCCCGTAGACCTGCAGGAAGCCAACCGAGTCCGCGGCACCCAGCTTCGGGTCCACCGGCGCGAACAGCACGAACGCGAACATGATCAGCGCAGCGATCACCGACTGGGTGATCGACCCGATATGGGGGCTGCCGTGCTTGGGATGGGTCCGTCCCAGGGCCCGGGGTAGGACGCCCTCGCGGCCCAGCGAGTACATGTAGCGCGCGGTGGTGTTGTGGAACGCCATCCCGCAGGCGAACGAGCCGGTGATGATGAACCAGCTCAAGGCTCCCTTGAGGAAACTGCCCCCGTACTGCTGCGCCGGGTTGAAGAAGAAGTTGGCCGAGTCGCCCTGGGCCACCGTGGCGGCGGCGTTGATGCCGTGGTATCCGCTGATCGCCGCCCACGAGGTGAGCGCGTAGAAGATCCCCAGCCCGATCACCGAGATGTACAGCGCCCGGGGCACGTTCTTCTTGGGGTTCGTGGATTCCTCACCGTAGTTTGGCGCCATCTCGAAGCCCACCCAAGACCAGAAGGCGAAGAAGATCCCGATCCCGGCCGCTCCGGCGGCAATCGCACTTCCGTGGCCGGGGAGGCTCTTGAAGGCGTTGACCGGATTGATGGCGCTGGCCGAGACGTTGCCGCCGGCCTTGGTGAAGATGAACACGTCGAACACCACCAGCGTGACGATCTCGCACAGCAGCGCGATCCCCAGCAGGCGAGCCGAGAGGCGGACCTTGAAGAAGGTGAGGACCGAGATCGCCACGATCATGAACAGCCCAAACCACCACCACTCCAGGTGCAGGCCGTAGCGGGCCGCCTTGAGGCTGGCGAAGTACGCGAACCCGCCGACCAGCGAGACCTCGAACACGCTGTAGGCGGCGACCATCAGAAAGCCGCTGGCCATCCCGAGCTCGCGGCCCAGGCCGTGGCTTACGAAGCTGTAGAAGCCACCGGCGGTTGTCACCTTGCGCGCCATTGCCACGTAGCCGACGCTGAAGATGACCAGCACGATGGTGGCGAAGATGAACCCCGCCGGGGTGCCGATTCCGTTGCCGAAACCGACTGAGATCGGCGTGTTGAACAGCATCGCCGAGATCGGCGCCGACCCGGTCACGGTGAGAAACAGCACACCGATCAGGCCGACAGCCCCCGGACGCAGCTTGTGCACGTCCGCTCTGTCGGCGACGTCGACGCTCTCCACTACGGGGAGCATCCCCTCGTGGTGCGCTTGGGCCTCTGTACTCACTTAACCACTCCTCGGTTAGGGCTGGGCTTGTGCTGAGGCGAGCTCCACGCTCGCGGTCACCGGTGACGCTTCACCTTGGGGCTCGGTGGCGGCCTCACCGAGCGTCTCGACGAGCAGCCGCTCGACAGCGGCGTTCCATTCGCTCTGCCTGATCCTGATCCGGTCGGGCAGCAGCGCGCGCGGGTGCACGTCGCTGTAGCCCGAGCGGGCCAGTCGATCGAAGGAATCGATCACCCGGATGACGATTCCGTAGTCATGGGGACCGACGAAGTTGCCGATCCAGTCCCCGGGGCGCCCGGCGTCGGCGAAGATGCCCTCGCGGACGGCCTGCCAGTAGGCATGCTGAAACAGGCAGCCCGCGATCCCGCGCTGACTCCAGCACCCCGCCGTGACTCCGCGATCGTCGCGCTCGATGCCGCGCAGCCCCAGCTGCAGCAACCGGCGTCCCTGGTCTGATCCGGCCAGCGTGGCGAGATCTTCGCGTAGGCGCCGCTCGTCAGTACTCATCGATCACCTCGGATCTGGTTGCCAAATCTCGACCTCGTGCGAAGCTGCGCGGGGGGCTCAGGTCCTCACCCCGCTGGCGGCGTCGAGGACGTACTCGAGCTGCGCCGGCAGCGGCGCACCGGGAACCAGCTTGCCGTCGAGCGCCGCGGTGCCGATCGTGAACGCCCACACTCCGCGGTCGGCCAGGGCCCGGATCCGCTGCGCCGAGTCAACCGAGCCGGCGGCGATGACCGGCAGCGGGCTCGCCCCCACCACCGCCTCCACCAGCGAGTCGATATCTCCGTCGTAGCGGTAGGCGAGCAGGTTGATGCCGTCGACTCCCAGCGCGGCGGCGCGGGTGGCGTCTGCGGCCACCTGGTCGATGCTCCCTCGTAGCAGGCAGGGGTGATCGACGATCTCGCCGACGTAGGGAAAGAACCGGATCTCGGTGCCGGCGATGATCTCCTGGATGGGCTCGATCAGCGTTCCGCCGATCAGGTAGTCGGGTCTCACCTCGGCGGCCACCCGGGCCGAGGCCAGCGTCGCCGCGTCGGTCTCGGAGACGACTTCGAGGTAGCTGGTGTGCCCGTTGGCGCGGATGTCGTCGAACAGCCTGGCCAGCTCGTCGCGCTCGAGGCCTAGGTCCTTGCACCCGATGTGGCGCACTCCGGTCTCGGAGACCGACTCGTAGACCTCGCGGGCGTCGGCGATCGTGCGATCGTCGCGAGTCAGCATGAAGATGAACTCAGTCAAACCCTCTCCCAAGTTGTCGGACAACTCGGCTATCGTAGCGTCTGGCAGGGCAGACTGCAAAGAAAGTCGTTAGGAGAAAGCGAATGCGTGCGGCGATCTGGGATGGGCCAGGGGTGATGAGGGTTGACGAGGTTCCGGATGCGACCTGTCCGGCCGACGGGGTGCTGCTGCGGGTGACGGCCTGCGGGATCTGCGGGACCGACGTGCGGACGTTCTTCAACGGCGACCGCCGGATCGATCCGCCCTGGGTTCTTGGGCACGAGATCAGCGGCGAGGTGGTGGAGGTCGGTGCCGAGGCCAACGGCGAGGTGGCCCAGGCGGCAATCGAGGTCGGCGACCACGTCCACTGCATCTCGACTCTGTGGTGCGGGACCTGCCGGATGTGCCGGTCGGGAAACGAGCACCTCTGCGTCCGCGGCGAACTGATGGGATTTGACTACCAGGGCGCCTACACCGAGCTTGTGGCGATCCCGCAGATCGCGCTCAAGAATCTGTTCGCGATCCCCGATTCCCTGTCGGACGAGGTGGCCACCTTCGCCGATCCGCTGTCAGACGCGAGCTGCGGCCACAAGGACATCGCCATCGGCCTCGACGAAACCGTGGTGGTGATCGGGGCGGGACCGGTGGGCACCGCTCACGCCGCCATCTCGCGGTTGGAGGGCGCGGGCCAGGTCATGCTCCAGGAGACCGCCGCCGACCGGCTCGAGCTTTCCCGGCAGATCCTCGGCGACGAGCGGATGAGCTACGTCGATGTCTCGCAAACCGATGGGGTAGCCGCGGTCCGGCAGGCCACCGAGCAGATCGGTGCCGACGTGGTGATCGTGGCCTGCTCGAGCAGCAAGGCCCAGGAGCAGGCGATGGAGATGGCCGCGCCGCGGGGCCGGGTGCTGTTCTTCGGCGGCCTGCCCAAGGGGACCACCGACATCCGCTTTCCCTCCAACATCCTTCACTACCAGGAGGTTCAGGTCCACGGCTCCTACGCCTCGCGCCACCGCGATCAGCTGCATGCCCTCGACATGCTGGCCGGCGACGTGGGCCGGCTGCGGGGCGTGATCTCCGACGTCGTCGACCTCGATGCGGCTCCGGATGCCTTTGCCCGCATCCGGGCCGGCGAGGTTCTGAAGATCGTCGTGCGGCCCTAGTCCGAGTCACGGGATGCCAGGAGCATCGGCAAGAGGCGGAGAATAGGAGGCCCATGGGGACCCCGGAACGCCTATCGCTGCGCCATCGGATCGCCGAGAACCTGCGCGGGCGAGTGGAGGCCGGGGAGTTCGGTCCCGGAGCCCGGCTGCCCAGCGAGCCCAACCTGGCCCGCAGCCTGGGCGTGTCGCGCAGTTCGCTGCGTTCCGGAATCGCAATTCTGGAGGAGGACGGCCTGTTGCGCCGCCGCCACGGCTCGGGGACCTACGTCACCCACAAGCCGCTGCTGCGCAACGACCTCAGCCGCAACTTCAGCGTCTCGGCGATGATCGCCGCAACCGGGCTTGAGCCGGGGACCCTGCTGGGCAGCGCCGGCAGCGAGCCCGCGCCCGCCGACGTGACCGGCGCCTTCGGGATCGACCTCGGGGTGACCCTGAGCGTCTTGCGCCGGGTCCGGACCGCCGACGGCCGACCGGTGGTCGACACGATCGACTGGTGTCGCTGCGAGGTGATGGACCCCGGCGACCTCGCCGCCCTGGGGGAGGGATCGCTGTACGTCGCCCTGGCCGAGCGGGGACTGACCATCCACCATGGCGTCGCCTCGATCTATCCGACCGTCGCCGACCCCGAGACCGCCGAGCGCCTCGACGTCGCTGCCGGGACCCTGCTGCTGACCCTGTTTCAGGTCGACAGCACAGCCGACGGGGTGGTGGCCCTGGTGTCAAGCGAGCATCACCTGGCCGACGCCTTCGACATCACGGTGTATCGCCGGGGCCCCGGGGACACCGGCGAGGAGCACGCGTGAGCAGCGAGCTGGTGGTCGGCGTCGACGTGGGGTCCCAGGGGACCTGCGCGCAGGCGATCGCCGCCGACGGCACCACCGCGGCCACCAGCTACGTTCCCCATTCGCTCTCCTACCCCCGTCCGGGTTGGGCCGAGCAGGACCCCAATGATTGGCTGGGCGCCGTGGCCCGCGCGCTGGACGAGATTCGCCGCTCGGTCAGCGGAAGCCCGCTCCGGGCGGTGGCCTTCGGCTCCCAGCTCGACGGGCTGGTGGCCACCGGAGCCGACGGCGTTGCCACCGGTCCCGCCCTGATCTGGATGGATCGCCGGGCCACCGCCGAGTGTGAGGATGCCGCCCGCGAGCTGGAACCGGGACGGCTGCGCGAACTGACCGGCTGCAACCTGGATCCCGGGCATGTGGCGGCCAAGATCTCGTGGCTTCGCCGCCATCGCCAGGAGGAGCACCGGGCAGCGCGGTGGTTTCTGCTCCCCGGCTCGTTCGTGGCCTGGCGGGCCGCCGGCGAACTGGCCGTCGATCCCTCAAACGCCTCCTCCTCGATGCTGCTCGACATGCGCCGGCGCGACTGGTGTGAGGAGGCCTGTGCCGGGTTCGGGGTGTCGCCGGACACGCTGGCGCCGATCCGGCCGGCTCACCACGTCCTCGGGCCGGTGGCGCCGTGGTTGCGAAATGCCGCCGGCCTTGACGGCTCCACCCTGGTGGTGCTCGGCTGCGGCGACGAGATGGCGGCCACGCTGGGCGCCGGCGTGATCGATCCCGGGAGCGTCTGCGACGTGATGGGGACCGCTGAACCGGTGTGCGCGGTGGTCGCCGAGCCGGCGCTCGACCCCGGGTGCGTGACCGAGGCCCATCCTCACGCCAGTCCGGACGGGTGGCTGCTCGAAAACCCGGGTTGGCTGTCAGGCGGCGCCTACCGCTGGTTTCGCGACGAGCTGGGGTCGGTGGAGTCGGCCCGGGCCAAGGCCACCGGCTCAGACGTCTACCAGCTGCTCAACGACGCTGCCGCCGAGGTGCCGCCCGGCGCCGACGGCGTCCTCTGGGTACCCGCGCTGGCCGGCGCCACCGCGCCGGAGTGGAACGCGGATGCGCGGGCGGCTTGGTTCGGGCTCACCGCCGCCCATGGCCGATCGCACCTGGCCCGGGCGCTGCTGGAGGGAAACGCGTTCGCGCTGCGCGACGTGCTGATGGCGATGGGCAGCGCCGGCCTGGCACCGACCGACCTGGTGTGCGTCGGCGGCGGCGCTCGCGGCGACCTCCTGCTCAGCATCCGCGCCGACGTGACCGGGCTGCCGGTCACCCGGCCCGAGGACGTCGAGACCACGGCTCGCGGTGCCGCCATGCTGGCCGCGGCGGGCGCGGGCCTTCACCCTGACGTGCGCACCGCGGTCACTGAAATGGCCGGGCCGCGCAGCGAGCCGGTGCTCCCGGATCCCGACCGCCAGGCCATCTACGCCGCCGCTCACGGGCGATACCGCGACCTCTACGCCGCGCTGCGCCCGCTGTTCTGAGGCTCCGGTCCCAGGACCACGCCGGGATTTAGGAGGTTGTGCGGGTCAAGCGCCGACTTGATCGCCCGCATCGCGGCGATCTCGGCCGCCCCGCGAGCCCGCGGCAGCCAGGCCGCCTTGGCGACGCCGATCCCGTGCTCGGCGCTGATCGTCCCGCCGCACTCGAGGGCCAGCGACAGCACGGCAGCGTCGACCGAGGTGTCGTCGGGGTCGGCGTCGAGCACGTTGACGTGCACGTTGCCATCGCCGAGGTGGCCGAACACGATCGCCCGCCGGCCGTCGCCGATCGCCCGGGGGACGTGCTCCACGAACCGGGCCAGTCGGTCAAGCGGTACGCCGACGTCGAGCTTGTGGGGGATCCCGGCGGCGTTGATCGCCTCACTGTGCCCTTCGCGCAGCGCCCATAGAGACTCGCGCCCGGCGGTGTCGTCGGCGATCAGGGCGTCCTCGGCGCCGGCCTGGGCCAGCGCGGCGGCCAGCTCGTCGGTGGGGTCAGAGCGAGCGGCGCACTCGGCGAGCACGTAGACGGGCGCCGGCTGAGGGATCGGGGAAGGGCGGCGCTGGTGATCGAGTACGAGCTGCAGCCCCTCCTCGAGGAAGAAGTCACAGCTCTCCAGCGAGGACACCGACGCGCGCAGCGTCTCGAGCAGCCGGGCCGCCGCGGCAACCGAGGGGCGGGGAATCAGGGCAGCGGTCCGCGAGCTCATCAGCGGCGACAGCCGCCAGCGCACCCGGGTGACGATGGCCAGCGTTCCCTCCGAGCCGACGAGCAGCGCCGGCAGGTCGTAGCCGGCGTTGTCCTTGGTCAGCCCGGACAGCCGCGAGATCACCGAGCCGTCGGCGGTCACCGCCTCGAGCCCGGCCACGTGGGCGCGGGCGGTCCCATGGCGCAACGCGCGGGCGCCACCGGCGTCGCAGGCCACCACCCCGCCGACCGTGCACGAGTCCCGGGCGGCGAAGTCGAGCGTCGCGTCCTGGCCGGCTCGGCGGGCGGCGGTCTGGAGCGCCGCCAGGGTGACACCGGCGCCGACCGTCACCTGGCCGAGCGCCCGGTCGACCTCGCCGATTTCGTCTAACCGCCGCAGCGAGAGCAGCACCTCGCCGTGGCGAGGAACGCTGCCGCCGACCAGCCCGGTGTTTCCGCCCTGGGCGACGACCGGCACCCCGGCGCGGGCGCAGCCCCGCAGGACGGCGGCGACCTGTTCTGTGTCGGCCGGGCGCACCACCAGCTGCGCCGGCCCGTGGTAGCGGCCGGTCCAGTCGGTCTCGTAGCCGGCCCTCAACTCGGGGTCGGTGAGGACGTGGCGATCGCCGACGATGCCGGCCATCGCTTCGAACAGAGACATGGGGGTAAGGAATACCCCAGTGGCGCAAATCCTCCAAGCGGAGGCCGGCGTGTCAGACCACGAGACGATCTTCACGATGGAGGCGACGCCGGTGAAGTACGGGCCCGGCGCGGCCCAGGATGCCGGCTGGGAGCTCAAGCGGCTCGGCGTGCGCAGGGCGATGGTGGTCAGCGATCCCGGGGTCGCGGCGCTGGGCCATCCGCAGCGAATCCAGGAGCTGCTCGAAGCCGAGGGCATCGAGGCCGTTCCCTACGCCCGGGCCCGGGTGGAGCCCACGATCGGCTCCTTTGAGGAGGCGGCCGAGTTCGCCCGCGAGCACGAGGTCGACGGGTTCGTCTCGGTCGGCGGTGGCTCGAGCATCGACACCGCCAAGGTGGCCAACCTGATCCTCACCCACCCGGCCGCGGTAATCGACTACGTCAACCCGCCGGTCGGCGAGGGAAAGAGTCCGCCGGGGCCGCTCAAGCCGCACCTGGCGATCCCCACCACATCGGGCACCGGTTCGGAGGCGACCACGGTGGCGGTGCTCGACCTTCCCGAACACAGGCTCAAGACCGGGATCTCGCACCGCTACCTGCGCCCGGCGCAGGCGATCGTCGATCCCGAGCTGACGCGGTCGCTGCCGCCGGAGGTGACCTCGTCCACCGGGCTGGACGTCGTCTGCCACGCCGCCGAGTCGTTTCTGTCCCAGCCCTACGACAGCCGCCCCCGCCCTCACTCTCCCGCCGAGCGACCGCCCTACCAGGGCGCCAATCCGGTGGCCGATGTGTGGTCGGCCAAGGCGCTCGAGCTCGGCGGGCGCTACCTGCGCCGGGCCGTCGCCGACGGCGACGACCTGGAGGCGCGCGGATCGATGATGCTGGCGGCGACGATGGCCGGGGTGGGATTCGGCTCGGCGGGAGTGCACATCCCCCACGCCTGCGCCTACCCGATCGCCTCGGTCAAGCACGAGTACCGGCCGGCCGGCTACCCCGACGACCATCCCTTCGTTCCTCACGGCCACTCGGTGATCGTGACCGCGCCGGCGGCCTTCCGGTTCACCTACGACGCGATGCCCGACCGCCACCACCGGGTCGCCCAGCTGCTGGCCGGCGGCGACGCGCCGGCAGATCCCGGCCCGGACACGCTCCCCGAGATCCTGCGCCGGCTGATGAAGGACGTCGGCGCGCCCCGGGGCGTGGCTGTCCTTGGCTACAGCGAGGACGACGTTCCCGACCTGGTCGAGGGCGCGCTCAAGCAGCACCGGCTGCTGGCGGTGGCGCCCAAGGAGGTTGGCCCCGATGACCTGCGCCACATCATCGGGGCGTCGATGACCAACTGGTGAGCGATCCAGCGGCCTGAGCTCAGGCGGCGGCGCGGTCCCAGAGCTGCCGGCTGGCCAGCTCCGCGCCCTGCACCAGGGACTCGAGCTTGGCCCAGGCCACCTGGGGGTGGACCCGGCCGCCCAGGCCGCAGTCGGTCGACGCCACCACGTTCTCGCGCCCCACGCCCTGCGCGAAGCGCACGATCCGCTCGGCGACCAGCTCGGGGTGCTCGATCACGTTGGTGGAGTGGCTGACGACGCCGGGCAGGATTACCTTGCCCGGCGGCAGCTGGACGTCGTTCCACACCTTCCACTCGTGCTCGTGGCGGACGTTGGCGGCCTCGAACGAGTAGGCGCCGGCGTTGATCTTCAGCATCACCTCGACGATGTCGGCCATCGGGATGTCGGTGACGTGGGGTCCGTGCCAGCTGCCCCAGCAGAGGTGAAAGCGGATCCGGTCGGTGGGGAGGTCGCGGATCGCGTGGTTCAGCGCCTCGACGCGCACCATCGTGAAGCGCTGGTAGGCCTCGACGGTCGGGGCCGGGTTGATCTGATCCCAGTTCTCGGCGATCCCGGGATCGTCGAGCTGGAGCCCCAGTCCGGCGTCGATGATCGCCACGTACTCCTCGCGCAGGGCGTCGGCGCAGGCGTAGATCAGCTCCTCGTCGTTGTCGTAGTACTCGTTGCCAAATCGCGAGGCGCTGCCCGGAGCGACCGAGTTCAGAAAGCCGTCCTCGAGCCCGGCATCGTCGAGCGCGGCCTGAAAATGCGCGATGTCCTGCTGGATCGCCTCCCGGCCGGTGTAGGTGATCGGGCCGCGGCACATCGGCGCGATGTTGGGCGGCGTGGGCAGTGCGCAGCCCGAGCTCTTGTCGGCGTAGGCCTCCGAGAACTGGTTCCAGTCGCGGCGCTCGTTGAAGCTGGCCAGGGCCACCTCGCCGGCCTTCGGCCGGGCCTGGGGCACGTCGAGGACAGCTCTCTCGACCAGCTCCAGGCCGCCGAGGCGCTGGAAGACGTAGGTCCACCAGGAGCCGTAGTCATAGCGGTGACCCATCGAATGTCCGTACTCGCCGTCGTTGACGAGATCGATCCCGATCTGGCGCTGGCGCGCGACCACGTCCTTGACGGCTCGGGCCAGCTTGTCCTGATAGCCGGCCTCGTCCTCGAGCTCGCCGGCGGTCCGCGCGAAGTTGAGCTGCACGAGCTCCTCGGGCCGGGGCAGGCTCCCGGCGTGGCTGGTCAGGATCCGATCACTCATCTCTCTCCTCGTGGTCTCAAGGGCGTTGATTCCGCGGGCGGTTGGGCTGTCGCTGGGCCTGGCCCCGCCGCCTCGGCCCGCCGCTCCCGGCCGGCCGGGCACCACGTCGCAGGCTACTCCTTGCGATGATCCTCGCTCGCTCCCGACCTGCGACGAGGGTGCCGTGTCACGAGGCTGGTTCCGAGAGCTCGGCAGCAGTCAAATCGCCACCAGCGCGATCGCGCTCGGGCTGGCCGCATTGGGTCGTCCCGGGTATCTGAACCTCGGGCATGGCGAGGATTTCGCGGACCGCTCAGTCGACGCGCTCGCCGCTCGCACCAGTGCTGTGCTCGACGCCGCATACCGCGCCGGTGTCCGGCACTTCGACGCCGCTCGTTCCTATGGTCGGTCCGAGGAGTTCCTGAGCTCCTGGTTGCGCTCGCGATCGGTGACGCCGGGTGCCGTCACCATCAGCTCGAAGTGGGGATACACCTACACGGCCGGCTGGCGGGTAGACGCCGATCCGCCTGAGGTCAAGGACCTGAGCGCCAGCACCTTTCGCCGTCAGCTCGAACAGACGCACGATTTGCTCGGCGAGTACCTGTCGCTCTATCAGATCCATTCGGCGACTCTGTCGAGCGGCGTGCTCGACGACCGCGAGGTACGCGACGAACTCGACGCGCTTCGGTCGCAGGGTGTGGCCGTCGGCCTGACCGTAACCGGCCCCGAGCAGGGGGCGACGATCGACCGCGCGGTCCAGACCGGAGCGTTCGACACCGTGCAGGCAACCTGGAACCTGCTCGAGCGTTCGGCCGGGCCGGCGCTGCAATCCGCCCACGAGGCAGGAATGGGGGTGATCGTCAAAGAGGCACTCGCCAACGGTCGGCTCGGCCCCCGGGGAGCAATCGAGCCGCTCACGCGGCTGGCGGCGAGCCTCGGCGTCAGCGAGGACGCGGTGGCGATCGCGGCAGTCATATCTCGTCCCTGGCTGGACACCGTCTTGAGTGGCGCGAGCACGGTCGCGCAGCTTCAGAGCAACCTCGCCGCGCTCCAGATCAGCTGGGACAGCACCCTGGAGGACGAGTTCGCCAGCCTGACCGAACCCCCCGATGCCTACTGGAAAACGCGGTCCGGACTGCGTTGGACTTAGGCCGCACGAGGCCGGCGTCTCGCCCGCGCGGAGCCGCCTCGAGACTTGAGTAACGTTTGTTACAGCCCGGGGTTGTTGAGACCGTGCTCCCTGTCCGACGCCAGAAGTCACGCGCGCGGCTGATAAGAAGGGCGCGGAGGCTCCGCCTCAGGGCGCTGAGACTGCTCCCGGTCCGGCGCCGTCAGTCGGCGCCGGCGCGGCTCAAACGTCGCGCCCAGGATCTGCTGGTCGCGGCGTCGAGCATGCTCCTCATCCGCCGCCGCGCAACGCCCCGGGCGCGCCTCAAGCGCCGTACTCGGAGGCTGCTGGCGGCCGCGCCGAGCGTGCTCCTGTTCCGTCGCCGGAAGTCGACCCGGGCCCGGCTGGGCCGGCGGGCGCGGGACCTACTCCCCGCTGCGCCGCAGTTGGATGTCAAGTGGGCGCGCTCCCGTCCGGCGATCGTCACGCGCGAGATGCTGCTGACGTTCCTGCTCGCGCCGATCCTCGCCTTCTACACCCGCCGGCGGACGACCGGTGTCAACAAGCTCGCGAGGCTGCGGCCGCCCGTGATCCTGGTGGCAAATCACGTCAGCCACATCGACACGCCAGTCATCCTGGCTGCACTTCCCCGCCGGTTGCGCCGGCGCACAGTCGTGGCCGCGGCGGCCGACTACTTCTACCGCAACCGGGTAGTGGCGGTTCTGGTCTCGCTGGTCTTCAACACGGTGCCGATGGCTCGCGGCGGGGGCGGTCTCAGCCAGCAGGCGGCCGGACACGTCGACGGGTTGATCGACCGCGGCTGGAACGTCCTGCTCTACCCGGAGGGAACACGGTCGCGCAGCGGTGGCATGGGACGGTTGCGGCGCGGCGCGGCGGTGCTCGCCGCCCGCCACGACGTCTCGATCGTCCCCATTCGGGTCACGGGCACACGCGATGCGATGCCGCCCGGAACCTTCTGGCCGTCGCGGATTCGCAGCCGGATCGGCTCGAGGCGACACCCCGTGAGCATCTCGTTTGGCGACCCGATCGCGCCGACCGACGATCTCTCCGCGGTGATCGACAGCGTCCAGGGATTCTTCGACGGGGCCGACCAGATCTCTTCGCCGGCGGGCGCCGATCAGACCTCTTTGCCCGCGGCCGGCGCGTAGTCGTCGTCGTCGAGCCAGTCCAGGGTCCGGGCGACCGCCTTCTTCCACTTTCGGTAGCCCTTCTCGCGCACGGCGGGATCGGTCTTGGGCAGCCACTCGGCCGCCCGATGCCAATTCTGCTTGACGCTGTCCACATCGGGCCAAAAGCCGACCGCCAACCCGGCGGCATAGGCCGCGCCGAGTGAGACTGTCTCGGCAACGATTGGGCGCACCACGGGCACGTCGAGCACATCGGCGAGAGACTGCATCAGGAGGTTGTTCGCGGTCATGCCGCCGTCGACGCGGAGCTCGCGCAGACCGCTGCCGTAGTCGGTGCGCATCGCCTCGACGACTTCGCGCGTCTGCCAGGCTGTGGCTTCGAGCACGGCCCGGGCCAGGTGGCCCTTGTTGATGTAGCCGGTGAGCCCGGCGATCACGCCCCGCGCGTCGCTGCGCCAGTGCGGTGCGAACAGTCCCGAGAAGGCGGGCACGAAATAACAGCCCCCGTTGTCCTCGACGGTCAGGGCGAGGGTCTCGATCTCCGGTGCTGAGCCGATCATGCCGACGCTGTCGCGAAACCATTGCACTAGCGCGCCGGTTATCGCGATCGATCCCTCGAGCGCGTAGGTGGGGCGGCCCGAGCCGAGCTGATAGCCGAGGGTCGTGAGCAGCCCGCTCTCGGAGCTGACGGGCTGCTCCCCCGTATTGAGCAGCAGGAAGCTGCCCGTTCCGAAGGTGCACTTGGCCTCTCCGGGGTCAAGGCAGGTCTGTCCCAACAGTGCGGCGTGCTGATCGCCGAGCACCGACGCCACCGGCACCCCGGCGAGCACCGGGCTCGCCTCGCCATAGATCCCCGACGAAGGCCGGATCTCTGGGAGCATCGCCCGGGGGACACCGATCATCGACAGCAGCTCGTCGTCCCAGTCGAGCGTCTCGAGGCTCATCAGGAGCGTGCGGCTGGCGTTGGTCACATCGGTCGCGTGGCGGCCGCAAAGGTTCCACAGCAGCCAGGAATCCATCGTGCCAAACAGGAGCTCCCCGGCCTCGGCGCGCTCGCGCAGACCGGGGATGTGGTCAAGCAGCCAGCGCACCTTGGGTCCCGAGAAGTAGGTGGTCACCGGGAGGCCGGTCTTCTGTCGGAACCTGTCCTGGCCGAACTCCCGGGCGAGCTGCTGGCAGAGCCGGTCGGTGCGCGTGTCCTCCCAATTGATCGCGTTGTGCACCGGCGCGCCGGTGCGGCGGTCCCAGAGCACGGTTGTCTCCCGCTGGTTGGCGATCCCGAGCGCGCTCAGCTCAGTCGGGGAAAGGTTGGCTTTCTCGAGGGCCTGGGAGACGACCGTGAGGACATTGCGCCAGATCTCCTGTGGATCGTGCTCGACCCAGCCAGGCATCGGATAGAGGTGATGGTGCTCCTTCTGGGCCACCGACACGATGCGCGCGCGGTGATCGAACACGAGACACCTCGACGATGCCGTGCCCTGATCGATCGCGACCACGTAACGCCCGCTCATTGGCGCTCTAGTCCTACCATGGAATCGCTCCGAGCTCCCGAGAGATGGTCCGGGCGGTCGCCAGCACGAATCCGACGAGCTCGACCCGCCGGCTCTCGGGCTCGCGCAGGCGCTCCATCGGTCCCGAGATGCTGATCGCGCCCGCCATGACGCCGCGGCGGTCCTCGATCGCAGCGGCGATCGAGGCCACGCCGGAGAGCAGCTCGCCGGCCTCGCTCGCCCAACCGAGCTCGCGGATTTGGTCGAGCTCTGTCTGCAGTTGGGCGATGTCGGTGATCGTCGCGGGTGTGTAGCTCGGCAGGGGTTCGGAGTCGAGCTCCTCGAGCAGGTAGCGGTGATGGGCCAGCAGCGCCTTACCAAGCGCGCTCGCATGGGCGGGGACGAGGCTCCCGACCTCCAGGGCCTGGCGGCTGTCGTCAGGACGGAAGACGTGGTGGACGATCAGGATCTGCTTCTCGTGCAGCGTCCCGATCCGCACGCTCTCGCCACTCTGCGTCGCCAGCGCATCCGCCCAGTTGAGGGCGCGAGTACGCAGCTCGTTGGCGTCGAGGTAGCTCGAGCCGATGTGGAGCAGGGCGGCACCGAGCTGGTACTTGCCCGAGTCGCTGTCCTGCTCGACGAATCCGACCGCCTGCAGGGTTCTCAGGATTCCGTGGACTGTGCCCTTCGGCAATCCGAGTTGTCCGGCCATCTCGACAACGCCGAGGCGGCGCGATCGCCCGGAGAGCAGCCGCAGGATCGCGGCGGCTCGCTCGATCGATTGAATCGGTCCGGACACCTTCTGTCTGTCCTCAAAAGCCGGGTTCGCCGGGCGCTCAACTACCCCGAACGAGGTTTGACATTGGCGAACGATTTCCGCTATTGTCGCAGAGGACGCTCGTGGGTGGAGGGTGATCGGCTCGAAGGAGGGTGCTTGACCGGCATTTTCTCGGCTGACGGGGATCGGGCAGCGCGGATTTCGCGCGTTCCTGATCATCACGCGTGCCTTCCGGACGCTGTCGCCGTCCGAGTCCGCCGGCGTCCCATCTCTCGTCCTCCCTTCGCCTCTTGGGGGCCCCATGAAAAAGCTCATCAACGCACCTGACGACGTAGTGCAGCAGGCGCTGCAGGGTATGGAGCGCTCACACGGCGACCGCATGCGCGTCAGCTATGACCCCGCCTTCGTGGTTCGAATCGACGCCCCCGTCCAGGGGAAGGTCGGGCTCGTGTCCGGGGGCGGGTCCGGCCACGAGCCAATGCACGGCGGATTCGTCGGACCCGGCATGCTCGACGCTGCCTGCCCGGGCGAGGTATTCACTTCTCCGACTCCCGATCAAATGCAGGCGGCCACGCAAGCAGTCGACGGCGGCGCCGGTGTGCTTCACATCGTCAAGAACTACACCGGCGACGTGATGAACTTCGACATGGCCGCCGAGCTGACCCGGTCCGATGGTGTCGACGTCGAGGCGGTGGTGACCAACGACGACGTCGCAGTCCAGGACTCCCTGTACACGGCCGGACGCCGAGGGGTTGGGGTCACCGTGTTGCTCGAGAAGATCTGCGGCGGCGCCGCTGAGGACCGCCGCTCCCTACAGGAGGTGGCCGAGCTGGGCCGCCGGGTCAATGCCAACGGGCGCTCGATGGGGATGGCGGTGAGTCCGTGCATCACCCCGGGGTCCGGCCAGCCCAGCTTCGATCTCCCCGAGGACGAAGTCGAGATCGGGATCGGCATCCACGGCGAGCCGGGTCGCTTCCGCGAGAAGATCGGTCCCGCGTCGCAGATCGCCGAACGAC
>DASXJY010000005.1:0-2135 GCA_036497115.1 Solirubrobacteraceae bacterium | reverse complement strand
GGTGCCAGCGGCGCCATCGGGCGCCAACTGCTTCCGCTGCTCGACGCGGTGGGGCACGAGACCATCGCGCTCGTGCACCGCACGCCCGTCGAGGTGGAGAACGGGCATGTGGTCACGGCCGACGCGCTGGACCGCGACGCGCTGACCACGGCGGTGTCCGAGTTCGAGCCCGAGGTCGTGGTCAACCTGCTCACCGCCATCCCCCACAGCCCCAACCCCAGGAAGTTCGACCGGGAGTTCGCGAAGACCAACCTGCTGCGGCGCGAGGGAACGGCCAACCTCGTGGTGGCCACCGGAGGCGTGCGGATGATCTCGGAGTCGGTGGCCTTCGCCTACGCACCCCACCGCGGTCTGATCGCCGACGAGACCAAGCCACTGTGGGAGCACGGGCCCAAGCCGTTTCGGCCCGCCGTGCAAGCGCTGGAGGAGTTGGAGCGGATCACCGCGGAGACCGGCGGCCTGACCCTGCGCTTCGGCAGCCTCGTGGGCCCGGGCACCGGCTTCGCGGCCGACGGGATGGTGGTCACGGCCGTCCGTGGCGGCAAGCTGCCGATCGTCGGAGACGGGTCGGGCACGTTCTCGTTCGTGCACACCCACGACGCGGCGACAGCGATCGTCGCCGCGCTGGAGCGGCCCGACGTGCGGGGGGCGTTGAACATCGTCGACGACGAGCCTGTCGCCGTGCGTGACTGGCTGCCCGCGCTCGCCCGGCTGATCGGAGCGCCCAAGCCCAGGCGGATACCCCAGTGGCTGGCCCGGCTGGTGGTGGGAAGCTGGGGCACTGCGTTCCTGAACGGGATGGTCGGGGCCACGAACGCCCGGGCCAGGACCGAGCTCGACTGGCGGCCGCGGTATGGCCGGGTGCAGGAGGCCTGGACTGCGGACCTGGGCGCGGTGATGGCACCATCAGTAGCGGTGTGACCCACGATCACCTCACCCCTGGTGCGCGCTCCGCCGGCGCCGAGGACGACGGGAGCGCGGCGTTCATCGCGCTGCGCCCCCGCCTGCTCGGCATCGCGTACCGCCTGCTGGGCAGCATGTGGGACGCGGAGGACGTCGTCGCCGACGCGATGGTCCGCTGGCTGCGCACCGATCGCAGCGAGGTGCGCGAGCCGGCCGCCTTCCTCACCACGGTCGTGAGCCGGCTCGCGCTGGACCAACTGCGCTCGGCGCGTGCCGTTCGCGAGACCTACGCCGGCCCGTGGCTCCCCGAGCCGGTCATCGCCGACGACACGCTCGATCCGCTCGACAGCCTGGTCAAGCGCGACACGCTCTCGCTGGCGACGCTGCGCCTGATGGAGCAGCTGACCCCGCCCGAGCGCGCGGTGTTCGTCCTGCGCGAGGCCTTCGACGTCCCCTACTCCCAGATCGCCGAGATCCTCGACGTGTCCGAGGCCAACGCCCGACAGCTCCTGCACCGCGCCCAGACCCGGCTCGGCGAGCGCCATCGGCGCACCGAAGCCGACGAGAGCCGGCACGCCGAACTGCTGGAGCGGCTGCTGTGGGCGGCGGACGAGGGCAAGCTCGCTGAGCTCGAGGAGATGCTGGCCGCCGACGTCGTCTCCTACAACGACGGCGGCGGCAGGGCCCGGGCCGCGCTGGTGCCGGTCGTCGGGCGCACGAAGATCATGGCCTTCCTGGGCGGCCTGCGCCGACGCTTCGGGCCCACGTCGTCTGTCCGGATGCTCGAGGTCAACGGCCAGCCGGCCGCCCAGTTCTCACTGGGCGGCCAGGATGCGCTTGTTCAGCTCGAGGTCCGCGACGGCAAGATCGTCTCCATCTTCACCGTGCTCAACCCGGACAAGCTGTCCTACCTGTACCGGCAGACCGGGGGACCGCCGGTGGCCGAGGGCGGGTAGCCGCCCCCGGCCACGTCGGGCGGTTCAGGCGGCCTCGGAGTAGAACTCCTCGCTCAGCCGCGGGGACTCGGCGGTTTCAGTGACCTCGGCCGGCACCTGTCCCAGCGCCCGCGACGGGGCCAGGACGGCCACGGCGATCACGATCGCGGCGATGACCAGGCCGGCGCCGATCGCCAGTGCCAGGTGCAGCCCGCTGGAGATCGCCTCCGCCGAGCCGGCACCGGAGGCCAGGACGTCCTTGGCCCGGCTGGCCGACAGCGTCGCCAGCACGGCCAG
>DASXJY010000004.1:0-27038 GCA_036497115.1 Solirubrobacteraceae bacterium | reverse complement strand
CCCCCGGGGCGGCAAACGTCCCAATCGACCTCGCCCGGCGGAGCATTGGGACGTTTGCCGACTGGGACAGCGCAAACATCCCAATCGACCGGCGCCGAGGGAGCATTGGGACGTTTGCCGCGCGCCGAATGGTCCCCGTGGGGCCATTGTGGGCCGCGGCGGGGCAAGCGACCGCGGGTCTTCACAGAGATGACACACGCCCCCGCCCCCGTCCCGCCCGGACGCCCCGGTCCTCGGACCGGGCCCCCATCCCGCCCGGACGCCCCGGTCCTCGGACCCGGCCCCCGTCCCTGGCCCCGGCCCCGGCTCCCCTGTGTCGCTGGCAGACCCGCACAAGGCAAGATCAAGCTCGAAGCCGTCTGCCCGGGACATCGGCGGGCGTAGTCTGTGCTGATGGCCAAGCGACCGGGGCCGGAGATGGAGGGCGATCCTGCGGATGTCGCGTTCTTCGACAACCTGATCAACGGCCACATGCCGCGCCGGTTCATTCGCGTGATGCGCCGGCTGCCCTCCGAACCGCGCTGCCGGCTATGTCACGCCCCATATGGCGGACCGGGGGGACGCATAATGCGGCGCCTCGGCTTCGCCCCATCGCGCAAGAACCCGAACCTGTGCAACACGTGCTTTGAGAAGGCGCCGATGGGCGGGGTGGAGATGGAGATCGGCGTGCTGTTCGCCGATGTTCGTGGGTTCACGTCGCTGGCTGAACGGACAGCAACTGATGACCTCGCAATGCTGCTCAACCGCTTCTACGCCGCTGCGTCGGAGGTACTGACGCGGTCGGCGATCATCGACAAGCTCGTCGGTGACGAGGTGATGGCTCTGTACCTACCTCGGCTGCTGAGCCAGGAATGGGAGGATGACCTCGTCCGCGATGCCGTAGACCTCCTGGAATCGGTGGGCTACGGAGGCTCAAACGATCCGTGGCTGCCGCTGGGAGTGGGGATCGACATCGGACGAGCCTACGTCGGCAATGTCGGCGCCGGCGACATCAAGGACTTCACCGCTCTCGGCGATGTGGTCAATACCGCGGCGCGTTTGCAGTCATCGGCCCTCGCCGGCCAGATCGTCGTCTCCGAGCGCTTGGTGAGCCGGATCAATACTCCCCTGCCGGAGGCCACGTCGGCCAGCATCGACCTGCGGGGCAAGCGCGACGCCGAGGCCGCACGCGTCATCGACCTCAACGCCCTGCCAATCGCCAGAGCCAAGGGCTAGCCGGCCTTTCGCCCGCGCCCGCACCCGCGCCTCGCGCCCGCGTCGGGCCTCGAGGACCCGACGCGCGCACGAGCGCATTCCGCTATCGCGTGGCCACGTTGAAGGCAGGCTTGGCGACGAAGCCGTAGGGGCTCGAGTTCCCGCGCCGGAAGCTCCCGGTGGCAACGTTGATGACCCACGGGCTGGGCAGCCTGCCGTCCGTACGCTGAAGGAAGGCGGCGAACAGCTGAGTCGCCTGCGGGCAGGTGATGCTCGACGCCTTGTAGATGCTCACCCAGTACGGACCGGCCGGGAATCGCAGGACGCCGATGCTGTCGTTGTGCAGCACGCGGAAGGTCGCCGAGCACCGGGTGGTCTGGGTCGGGAACCGGTTGCCACCGCCGCCGTGGCTGGGATCCGGCTCCAGGCGGAAGCCATAGCCGGCCGACCCGCGGACGAACGAGGCGTCATCGGGCAGCAGCGTCCATCCGTTGGGAAGGATGCCGTCAAAGTCCATCAGGAACCCCCTGAGCAGGGAGAAGGCTTGCCCGCAATTTGGCGACAGGGGACCCAACCGATCCACGATGTAGCGCCCCTTCTTGATGACCAGAGGCCCGATGCGATCGTTCTGGGTGAGGATCAGGCGCTGACTGCAGACCACTCCGTTTCCGCCAGTGCCGCCACCGTTGCGCTGGACGGAGAGCGCCTGCCCGCGTGGATTCTTGAACAGGCCTCGCCCCACGCCGCGCACGACGGTTTGCCACCCGCCCGGAAGCCGGCCGTCCCAATCGTTGAGGAACGCCGCGAACAGCTGTGAAGCCGCAGCGCAGCCAACCCGGTCGGCGTGAATCTTGTAGGCGCCGGCGGGAAGCGAGAGCCTGCCGATCCGGTCATTGTGAAGGACCTGAAAGGTTCCGGGACAGAACACCACGGCGGCTCGGCCAGTACCGGCGTTGGCGAGGCCGAAGGCCAGGATCGCGGTGGCGGCGAGCATCAGGGCGGCGCCCCGCACTGAAAGCCCGCGTGCGGCAAGGGTCGAGCGACGTGACATGGCAGAGCCCCTCCTCTGGGGAACGTCGGCAGAAATACCTGAGGCTTGCCCCCAAGCTGAGGAGAATCTACTGCACATGCCAGTCGTGGCGCGCAGCTTGGACCGTGGCGCCAGGTTGCAGCGCTTTGCAATCGTCCACCACGGCCATATGGTGAGGCTCGCCGAGGCCCGGCCACTGCGCCACGATCGAGTGGGGGCGACATCAGCGCTCGGACTCCGAAGCGAAGGCGCAGGACGGCCGTAGAGAAGGACGGACTGATATGAGCGAATTGCCGAACATCGTGCTGCTCCATGGCGCCGGGCCGCTGGTTCCGGCTGGAGCGATGCCGAGCGCCAGTTCGCCCAGCGGATGGGAGCCACCACGATCGAGGTGGCCGGCAACCACGTTGCGATGGCCTCTCATCCCGACTAGGCGGCAAAAAACCTCATGAGACCGCAGCCAGGACGCCTGTCGCGGCTTAGCGCAAGGGCCCAGTGACGGTGCCCTCCGGCCCCCCCGAAGTGCGGTCACCGTCGGGGAAGCCGGTGCCCAAAATCAACACCCTCGGGCCGATCCTGCTCGTGGTCCTGCCGCTGTTCGTTCCCGAGGTGCTGATCGAGTTCACGGCCTTCCACGTCGACGCCGCGCTGGTTATCGCCGGAATCCTGCCGGCCATCGTGGGCTGGACCTACGGCCCGCGGTACGCGCTGATGTCGATCCCGGTGGCGGGCCTCCTGAACGCCCTGGCCGTGCTTGCCTTCGGCCATCCTCTGGCCACCACCGTCCTGATGGTGGGCATCGCGGTGCTGGTGGGCCTCAGTGCCCTGCGCGGCCTGCACGCCGTGGCCGCATTCGCCGCCATTCAGCCAGCGATCACAGTTGTCTCGGGCTTTCACACGGTGTCGCTGGGCGCCACGACGCCGGGAACCGGGGGCCAGGCTCTCATCTGTGCCGGAGTTGCGGTCATCGGGGGGTTGTGGGCGGTTCTCGTCGGCTCGGTGCTGCTGCGCGACGAGTCGTCGGGGCCGCCATCACCAGTGCCAGGACGGATCGTCGTCTTTTACACGGGCGCGCTGGTGCTGCTGCTCGGAACCGCGGCGTATGTCACCTCGACTTGGTTTTTGAACACCACCGCCGGGTGGTTACTGCTGACGATCCTGTTGGTCACGCGGCCGACCTACGATGAGTCAAGGCAGATCACCCGAGACCGCGCCCTGGGCACGGTGGCCGGCGGAGTGGCGGCGGCGGTGGTGGCGCTGATCGTCTCTGACAGCACGGTTCTGGTTGCCATCGGCACACTGGCCATGGTCGCGGCGGCGGTGTTGCAGCTCCAACACGCGCGCTACGTCTACTTTGCCGGCTTCGTCACGGCGGCCATCGTTCTGCTTGACGCCCAGCGCAGCAACGTCTTCGAGATCGACCTGCAGCGAGTCGTGTACTCGGTCCTCGGGGTGGCGCTGGTCGCCGCCGTCGTCGCGGCGGCGGAGCTGCTGCTCGGGCGGTCGACTGCGCCTCAGACCAGCGGGCAGCTGCCGGTTGGTGCTGGAGCTGATCCCTGATTTGACCGGGCGCAACCTCGTCCTGATTGACGGGCGGGGAAGTAGGGGCACGTTCAGCCTCGGCTGATCCCAGTTCGATCTAGGAGGTGGGTGCATCATGTTCAGACGCTCTCGTCTGGCGCTGTTGCCGCTGGCCATCGCACCCATGTCGCACTGAGCGCCGCCGCCGGAGCCGACTGCCGGGTCCTGCACCTGTTTCTCAAGGAGCTGACCCTCCACCTGCTCGGCCTCAACGCTCACCTCGACCCGGTGACGCTTGGCCTACGGGGGCTCTGGAACCGAATACATGTATGTCATGCGTTCGGTTCCAGAGCTCCAACGAGTGACGCTGCGGACGCCGCGCTCGGAGAGATCGCCGCCCGCCAGTACGGCGCCGTTTCAGCGGCGATCAGCGCCAGCAGCTGGCCGCGGCGGCTGCAACCTGGCCCGGCCCAAGGTCACATCGACGGCCCGGGTCGCCGATGCCCGCGCTCTCACCGCCGCCGTGCGCCGGCATCAGGGAACGGTTCTACGGTTCAGCGCATTCATCCATCCGGCCACTGCCTCGGCGCGGGCCGCCAGTGCCGTCTGCCCGGTTCTCGACCTCCTGGTGGGGCCGCTGGACCTGCAGCTGCTCGGTCTGGTCGTGGATCTCCAGCGCGTTCATCTGACGATCACCGCCACTCACGGCGCCGGCGTCCTGGGAGACGTGTTCTGCAACCTCGCGGATAACTCGACCACCACCTCGCTGTCGACCTGGTAGCCAGCCGACACACCCGCCATCCGACGGCCACGGCCACCCTCGCCGCGGCCGTTTGGGTGGCCGCGCGCCACCGGCTCAGCCCAGCGAAACCCGGTCTGAGCGCCGTCGGCTGGGGCGGTGCTTCACGACCGGGCTTCGAGGGTATGCTGTGCGCGGGTACCGGCGGGAATGCGTTGAAGCGGGAGGATGTCGAGCATGGGAAAGCGTCAACTGCGAGTCGGTCTGCTCGCGCTATTTGTCGTCGCCGTGGTGGTGGCCGGGGTTGCTGTGGCGCGCTTCGCCGGCGGATCGTCCGGCGGCGAGGCCAAGGGTTCGCGCGACGCCGACGCCGGGCCCGCATGGGTCGGGGCGGGCGAGACGCCCAATGCCCGCCACGAAGCCGCCGACGAGGCCCACCAGGCCAAGTTCGAGCGCGGCCGGGGCAAGGAGGCCGACCGGGAGGGGCCGAGCAGTCCAGCCGCTGAGCAGGTCGGAGACCGGGCGTATCCGCGCAGCTACGTCGACGACAAGCTTGCCGCCAAGGGCTTTACGGCATTCCAGCGCCTGCCCGGCAGGCCGGCGCGGACAGCCGTCCCATCGGCTCCCCGGGCTCAGTCTTTTGCCAACGAGGCGGTCACCGGTCCATGGTCCGAGCTCGGCCCGGCCACACCGAACGTTCCCGCACCGAGCACGCAGTTCTTCGATCCCACCACGCTGACCGGTCCGACTACGCAGGAGTCGGGGCGAATCACCGCGCTGGCGGTAGATCCCCATTGCGTGCCCGGCAGCTGCCGGATGTGGATCGCGGCGGCCGGCGGCGGAATCTGGCGAACCGACGATGCCCTGGCTGCCCATGTCAGCTGGACGCCTCCGCCCGCTGACCTTCCCACCAACGCCTTCGGGTCGCTGTTCTACGACGCCGCTCACAATGTCCTCTACGCGGGCTCGGGTGAGCCAAACGGCTCCTCGGATTCCGAGGCCGGCCTGGGGCTGTTCCGCTCCACCGACGACGGCGCCAGCTGGAGCCTGGTTTCAGGTAGCGCGGCGGCAGCGACCAACCGCGCGATCGGCGCGATTGCCGTGGACCCGTCTGACCCCACTGGGCACACGATCTACATCGGTACCGATGTCGCCCGCCATGGGTCATCGTCGGTAAACGGAGGTCGCAAGACTCCCCCTGATGCCCCGACGCTCGGGGTCTACCGGTCGACCGACAACGGCGCCACCTTCAGCCTCGAAACCGACCTTCAGGGCAAGACGCCGCCCAGTCCCAATCCCGCCAGTAGCGGCTCGGACTGGTTCCAAGGTGGGGTCAACAAGCTCGAGTTCGATCCCAACGACCCACACCAGCTCTACGCCGCGGTGCTCGGCTATGGGTTGTGGCGCGCCGACCAGTCGGCGGCGCGACCCACCTGGGCCAAGGTCTTTCACACCATGAACCAGGACGACTTCTCTGACCCGAGCAATCCAGTCGGGGACTCGACCGGCGACCGGACGGAGTTCGATCTGGCCAACGTAAGCGGTAAGACGCGCGCCTATCTGGGGGACTCGTCCGACGACTGGGTCCTCGACGGCGATCCCAGCACGCCGCTCCCGGAAGCCTGGCGAGTCGATGACATCGGCCACAAGACTCCGGCTCAGCTCGTCAACGATTCCGGGACCACGCCCCAGGCCGAGAACCCGGGGTGGACGCAGCTCTCAAACCCCACCAACGGCACGACCGGCTTCGCCGCCTACGGCTGGTGCCAGAACGGGCAGTGCGGCTACGACGCATTCGTGGCCCATCCCCCCGGGGCCAACGCCGACACCGTCTGGTTCGGCGGCTCGATGAACTACGACGAGCTGCCCGAATACGATCAGGGCGGCATCGGGGCCCCGCCGCGCTCCAACGGCCGGGCGGTGATCCGCTCCACCAACGCGGGCGCCGGAACCAAGGCCAAGGCCAGTACAACCGTCGCCTGGCGCGACATGACCGCGATCCTGTCTGATCCCAGCAAGGCCTGGGGCGTCAGCGCCGGCATCCATCCTGACCTGCACGCGATCGCGTTCGCCGGCAACGGCAAGACCGCGTTCATCGGCTCCGACGGCGGACTCGTCCGGATCGACGTTTCCAACCCGCAGAACCAGAGCAGCTCGTGCGCTCAGCGGCGATACGACTACGGATCCGGACTCACCCCGCTGCAACCGCCCGACCGCACCGACTGCCAGCGGCTCCTGGACGGCGTTCCCACGTCGATCACGCCGCTCAACGACGGCTTGCGCGACCTTCAGTTCCAGTCGGTGTCAGTGGATCCGGCGAATCCCACCGGGGACCTCCTCGGAGGCACGCAGGACAACGGCACCTGGTCGTTGACGCCGCCTTCGACCACGGCCCTGGAGACGGTCGGCGGAGATGGCGGACAGTCGGGGTTTGACTTCGGTAACCCGACTGACATCCGTTACCACAACTACTACGACGCCACACCCGAGGTGAACTTCCACGGGACCGACCCGACCAAGTGGCTGGATATCTATGACCCGCTGCAGGTGACCGGTGAGGCGCGGTCGTTCTACACCCCGTTCATCGCCGATCCCAAGGTGGCCGGCCGCCTGTTCACGGGTCTGCAGCACGTCTGGCGAACCGATGACAACGGCGGCAACGAACAGGACCTGATCGACAACGGCTGCCTGGCCGACAACCTAAATCCCAATCGTGTCAACGAGTGCGGTGACTGGTCGAGGCTCGGCCTCGACCTGACCGGGACCGAGTTCGGCAGCGACCGGACCGGCGACTATGTCGTCGCCACGGAGCGGGCGCCCTCCAACACGGGCACGCTGTGGGCGGCGACGCGCACCGGCCGCGTGTTCGTTACCGATAACGCCGACGCCCAGGCGTCCAAGGTCCAGTTCTTCAGGATCGACATGGCAACTACGCCCGGGCGGTTCGTGTCCGGGATCGCGATCGATCCCAACAATCCCGACCACGCCTGGGTGTCCTACTCGGGCTACAACGCCTACACGCCGACGACTCCCGGACACGTCTTCGACGTGCTCTACGACCCCTCGACCCATCACGCCACGTTCACCGACATCTCCGGCAATCTGGGCGACCAGCCGGTGACCGGGGTCGCCGAGGACGAGGTCTCGGGCACGATCTTCGCGGCCACGGACTTCGGAGTCGCCGAGCTGGTTCCCGGCTCAACCGAGTGGAACGCCGCGGGCAGCGGCCTGCCCGCCACCTCGGTCTTCGGGCTGACCCTGTCCCACACCGGTCGAGTCCTCTACGCAGCCACGCACGGCCGGGGCGTCTGGAGCTTGGCCCTGCCCCAGCCGAGCGGTGGGGGCGGCGGCGGCGGCGGCGGTGGCGGCGGCGGCGGTGGCGCCGGTGGCGGCGGCAACCCGAGCGGCGCGATTCACGGTCCCGCCAGGCTCGAGCTGGGTCGCAAGGCCACCTACACCGCCACTGGAAGCGGGCCCAACGGCAGTTCGGTGAAGTTCACCTGGACACTGCCGGGACGGCCCCGGACCGCCACCGGGACACGAGTCAGGTTCACCCCAACCAAGCTCGGGGTGCGGACGATCGTGCTGACGATCACCGATTCGGCTCAGAAGACCACCACGGTCACCCAGGCGGTCCGGGTGCGGGATACCAAGAAGCCAACCATCAAGCTCAAGAAGATCCATGCCGTCCGTCTCGGTCAGAAGACCAAGCTCAGCGGCACGATCTCCGACGCCAGTGGGATCAGGCGGGCAACCGTGTCGTGGGGCGACAGCCGCAAGGCGTTCAAACTCCGGATCGGCCGCCGAGGCGGGTTCACGGTGCGCCACCGTTACAAGAAGGCCCGGACGTTCGTGATCAAGCTCAAGGTGACCGACAAGACTCGCCACACGTCAACGAGACAGTTCCACGCCAGGGTCACAAAGCGCTGACGCGCCGTCCGGCCTGATGGCAGTGACGTGACGGTCGACTTCGGGCGCACCGCAGCTGACTACGCCGCCTACCGGGCCGGTTTCCCTGACGAGTTCTTCTCACGCCTGAGCGACGCGGGCGTCGGCCGCGCCGGCCAGCGGGCCGTCGACCTGGGAACCGGAACCGGGACCCTGGCGCGCGGTCTGGCCCGTCGCGGGTGCATCGTCACCGGTGTGGACCCGGCGGCGGCGATGCTCGACGAGGCTCGTCGGCTGGACGCTCCGGCTGGGGTCCGGGTCACCTACCGGGTCGGCCGCGCCGAAGACACCGGGCTGTCGAGCCAGCAGTGGGATGTGGTATCGGCCGGGCAGTGCTGGCATTGGTTCGATCGTCCACGCGCGGCCGAAGAAGCCCGCCGCCTGTTGGTCGCCGGAGGAACGCTGGTCATCTGCCACATGGACTATCTGTCGCTGGCCGGCAACGTATGCGCCGCCACCGAGGCCCTGATCCTCGAGCACAATCCGGACTGGTCGATGGCCGGCGGCACTGGGATCCATGCCGAGTGGACGATCGATGCCGCCGAGGCTGGCTTCATCGGCCTGGAGACATTCAGCTTCGATCTCGAAATCCCCTATTCCCACGAGGCGTGGCGGGGCCGGATGCGCAGCTGCAATGGCGTTGGCGCCAGCCTCCCCACTCCCGCGGTCGCCGAGTTCGACTTCGCCCTCGGGCACCTGCTGGCCACGCGCTTCCCGGACCAGCCGCTGGCCGTTCCGCACCGTGTATGGGCGCTGATCGCCCGAGCGCCGGCCTGATTTCTGTTGGGCCGGCGCCGGCAAACGTTTAGCCTGGGGGCCCGATGACCGATCTGCTGAGGCCATGACGATCCGCGGGCTGTTGCAGGACACCGCCGGCCTGGCCGCCGCCTATTTGGACGGACTGCAGGAGCGACCGGCGGGCTGGATCGCCGACGTGGACGAGCTTCGCTCGAGCCTGGACGGGCCGCTGCCCGAGACGCCAGCCGATCCGAGCCAGGTGATCAGCGACCTGGCGGCCGCCGTTGAGCCGGGGCTGGTGGCGAGCCCCGGCGGGCGCTACTTCGGCTTTGTCATCGGCGGCTCGTCGCCGGCCGCGCTGGCGGCTGACTGGCTGACCTCCACTTGGGATCAGAACGCGGGTCTGTACGTCTGTGGCCCCTCGGCGGCGGTGGCCGAAGAGGTGGCGGGATCCTGGACCGCTGAGCTGCTGGGGCTGCCCGTGGGGACTTCGTTTGGTTTTGTCACCGGCTGCCAGATGGCTCATGTGACCGCGCTCGCCGCCGCCCGCCACAGCGTTTTCGCGCGCGTGGGGTGGGACGTCAACGAGCACGGCCTGATCGGCGCCCCGGCGGTTCGCGTCCTGGCCAGCGCCGAGCGCCATGCCACCGTCGACCGGGCGCTTCGGTTCCTGGGGTTCGGGGCCGCTTGCATCGTCCCGGTAGCGACCGACGAGCAGGGTCGGATGGTTCCCGACGCGCTTTCAGAGGCCGTCGCGCGCGGCGATGGGCCGATGATCGTCTGTGCCCAGGCCGGCAACGTGAACACCGGCTCCTTCGATCCCCTCGACGAGATCGCCGACATCGCCCAGGAGGCGGGGGCGTGGTTGCATGTCGACGGCGCGTTTGGTCTCTGGGCGGCCGTCAGCCCCGCGCTGCGTCACCTGGTCGCCGGCGCCGATCGCGCGGATTCCTGGGCCACCGACGCTCACAAGTGGCTAAACGTCCCCTACGACAGCGGGATCGCGCTCTGCGCCCATCCCGAGGCTCATCGGGCCGCGATGAGCGTACGGGCCGGGTACCTGGTCCAGTCCGATCCCGGTGGTCCTCGTGACCAACTTGATTGGAATCCCGAATTCTCGCGCCGGGCTCGCGGCTTTGCCGTCTATGCCGCCATCCGCTCGCTCGGCCGCTCCGGAATCTCCGAGCTGGTCGAGCGCTGCTGCTCGCACGCCCGCCGCTTCGGCGTGGAGCTCGGGGCGGCGCCCGACATCGAGGTGCTCAACGACGTCGTCCTCAACCAGGTACTCGTCCGCTTCCTGGACCCGGCGGGGGACCACGACGCTCGTACGCGCGCGGTGATCCAGGCCGTCCAAGATGATGGGACATGCTGGCTGAGCGGTACCACCTGGCACGGCGTAAGCGCGATGCGCATCTCGGTCTCAAGCTGGGCGACCACCAGCGACGATGTCGAGCGCTCGATTGAGGCGATCCTCCGCGCCGCCCGTGACGCGCGGGTTGCCGCCCGCTGAACTGAGACGCCGCCCCCGGGTGGGTCAGGTGTCGCTGGACATGGTCGTACGACTGATGTCCAATTGCGACTAGAACCACCCGCCATCTAAAACTTCCACCACAAGCCAACGACCCGAGGAGGGTTAAATGAACAAGCGCCGTCGTAACGCACGTGGTGTGAAGGTCCGTCCGGTCACCGTCGCCCGCCGGGGCGGCCGTCATAACGATGACTCGAAGACGAGGTCGCGTCGCTCCCGGCACTAGCCGCCGAGCAGCGTTACCAGGTGACAGTGAGAAGCCCCGCTGCGGCGGGGCTTCCGCATTCTTGGAACCGATCGATCCCCATCACAAGGCAAACCAGCATGCTGAGGATTAACGACGGCGGTGCGACATCGCCGCGGGCGCCACAGAAGGCGCTACGCGACGTGGTGGGTCGCTTCTGGCCCCACATGCGCCCGTACCGACGCCAGCTGATCGCGATTGCGGCCCTCGTCGTAGCGGCGCCGCTGCTGGAGACGGGAACGATCTGGATGTACAAGGTGGTCGTCGACAAAGTCGTGGTAGCCCATGACCTGAGCGAGCTGATTCCGGTCGGGGGGGTCCTCGCGCTGTTGACGGTGTCGCAGAGCCTGGCCGAGTTTGCCGACGAGTACCTGGCTTCGTGTGTTTCGGAGCGTTTTCTGCGCGACCTCCGGACGGCCGTGTTCTCGCACCTTCACCGCCTGTCGCCTTCATTCTTCGACGGCCACGGCCTCGGAGACGTCCTGGCGCGGTTGACGGGCGACGTGACGGCGATCGAGACGCTGATGCTGTCGGGAATCGCCGACGGGCTGACCTATGTCATCCGGATCATTCTGTTCGGTGCCGCCCTGTTTGTCCTCTCCTGGCAACTCGCCCTCGCCGCCTCGGTGCTCGCCCCCGTCTTCTGGCTGATCACCCGTCACTTCTCCCGGGAGATCAAGTCGGCCTCTCGTGAGGAGCGCCGCCGCAGCGGAGCCGTCAGTGCCGTGGCCGAGGAGAGCCTGGGCAACGCGGCCGTGGTGCAGGCATACACGCGCGAGCGCGACGAGGTCGCGAGGCTCGTCGAACAGTCACAGGGCGCCGTGGAGGCCGAGCTCAGGGCCGCGCGCCTGCGCGGGCTGTTCTCGATGCTGACCGACTTTCTGGAGCTGGGCGGAGGACTGCTGGTACTGGCCATCGGGACCTGGGAGGTCGGCCAGGGCCATCTGTCAATCGGAGGATTCGTTGCCTTTCTCGCCTATCTCAGCCAGCTCTACAGTCCGATTCGGCGACTCGGCAGGCTGGTCAACACCGTTCACGCCGCCTCTGCGAGCGCCGAGCGGATCATCGAGCTGCTCGATCAACGCCCGACGGTGTCCGATCCGGTCTCGCCCCGGGCGCTGACGCGGGCTCGGGGCCTGATCGAATTCGACCGGGTCAACTTTCGCTATCCGGGCACCAGCCGGCCAGGGCTCAACGGAGTCTCGCTCGCGGTCGCACCGGGCGAGACCGTAGGAATCGTGGGGGCCAGCGGCGCGGGCAAGTCGACGCTGGCCAAGCTGGCGCTTCGCTTCTATGACCCCGACAGCGGCCGGCTGCTGATCGACGGAAACGATGCTCGCGATCTGCGGCTGGCCGACCTGCGGCGGCAGATAGCCCTCGTTCTTCAAGAGACGCTGATCTTCGACGGGACCATTCGACAGAACATCGCCTTCGGCAGCGACGGCGCCACCGACGCACAGGTATCGAGCGCGGCGATGGCCGCCGGTGCCCACGAGTTCATCTGCGCCCAGCCAGACGGCTACGAGACGATCGTCGGGCAGCGAGGGCGAAAGCTCTCCGGTGGCCAGCGACAGCGGATTGCCATCGCCCGAGCGATGGTCAGAGACGCACCGATCCTGATCCTCGACGAACCCACCACGGGGCTTGACTCGATCTCGTCACAGCAGATCCTGATGCCGCTGCGACGGCTGATGGAGGGCCGTTCGGTGCTCATGATCTCCCACGATCTCGGGGTCATCCGGCAGGCCGACAGGATCGTCGTGATCGACGAAGGCCGGATATGCGAGCGGGGGGCCCACGAGGACCTCCTAAACCGCGGGCAGCACTACGCCCGGCTCTGGGCTGCCTCGGCCCCGCTGGCGAGACGCGAGCCCGACGTCAACCCCGAGCCCCTGAGGGCCACGGCAGCGTGAGCGGGCACACGATCAGCGCGCCGGTTCTCCCGTTGGCTGAGGGATCGTCGCTGGCTTGCGGGCTCACGGTGCTCGAGCACATCAGTCGCAACGAGGTCATGGACGTCTACGACGTCTGGGATGAGTCTCGCTACTGCCGGTGCGTTGCCAAGACGCTGCGCCCCGGCTTTGAGCGCTACCCCCGCGATCTCGCGCGGCTGCAGCGAGAAGGCGATCTGCTGCAGCGGTTCACCCACCCCCACCTCGTGCGCTGCTACGAAACGCGCCCGGGACCGCCGCCGATCATCCTGCTCGAGGCGCTTTCGGGCGAGACCCTGTCGCATCTGATCGCCCACCGTCAGCGCCGCCTGTCGACCCGCGAGCTGGCGATCCTGGGCCTTCAGATCGGCTCGGCGACGCGGTATCTACACCAGGCCGGCTGGCTGCATCTCGATCTGAAACCGTCAAATGTGATCATCGAGGACGGCCTCGCCAAGCTGCTCGATCTCAGCCTCGTCCGACCACCGGGAATGAACCGAGCCGGTGTCGGGACGCGACCGTATCTGGCCCCGGAGCAGGCGCGAGGCGGCGAGCTGACAACCGCGGCGGACATCTGGGGGCTCGGGGCGCTGCTGTTCGAGACGGCCTGCGGGCAGCCGCCCTTTGACGACTGCGATGGATGCCCTTACCCCCAGCTGCGCCAGCGCGCGCCCCGGGTCAGAGCTCGCCGCCGGTTACCGGGGCCGTTCGCCGATGCGATCGATGCCTGCCTGCATGCAGAACCGGTGGCTCGGCCCGCGATCGACTCGATCCTGGAGACGCTGGAGAGGTTCGCCTGACCGTGGGCATCGACCGGGGGCTGGCTCTCGCAGCCGACGTCACGGTGGTGGTGGTCGACGATCACGCCGGCTTCCGCGCGGCCCTGAAAATGGCGCTCGAGGCGAACGGCGTGCGCGTCGTGGGATCGGCCGACGGTGGCGAAGCGGCGATCGCAATGGTTGGCGAGCTCGAGCCGGACGTCGTGGTAATGGATCTCGCCATGCCGGGGATGAACGGAGTGCAGGCGACGCGGGCGATCGTCGCCCGCCCGCGACCTCCTGCCGTTATTGCCCTGTCCGGATCGCGCGAGCTGATGCGCGAGGCCGTGGCGGCCGGCGCCCGGCTGACCGTCCTCAAAGACGCCGATCCCCTCCAGCTCATCTCCGCGGTTCGCAGCGTCGCTGGCTCAGATAACTCCGAATCTCGGCCGATGGGCGTGACATCTGAGGCAAAGCTCGCGTCTAACGATGAATGAGATGGGCCCAAAGCCTACGACTGCCATCACTCCACGTCGGGCGACGACGCCACTCCGGCGAGAGCTCGACCGTGGCCGCAGTGGCTCGGTTCGCGGTGACCGGCTTGGCGGCGCTCGGGCTGCTCACCTTCGTCGGTATCCAGATCCTGAGCCGGCTCGGCACCTCGGAGGCGATCGATGCGGCCAAGGACCTCGCTCGGTTGGGCGGCCGTGGCATCGCATCGCCCTACATAACGCCCCAGCTGCTCTCTGAGCAGCCGGCGGCGATCAACCGCCTGGACCGGGTCGTCCGTGCGCAGCTGCTCTCTGACCAGGTTGTCCGGGTCAAGATCTGGAGCGCCAGCGGCCAGATCCTGTATTCGGACCAGCGCAGCCTGATCGGCTCGCGCTATCCGCTCGGCGACGATGAGGGCGAGGCCCTCCGCACCGGAGGCGTCCACGCCGAGCTCTCAAACCTCTCCCGCCCCGAGAACCGATTCGAGCGCAAGGACAAGAAGCTGCTGGAGGTCTATCTAGGTCTGCGGGCCACCGACGGTCGTCCTGTCCTGTTCGAGACCTACGAGCGGTTCAGCTCGATCGCGGCCAGCGGACAGCGGCTGTGGAGGACGTTCTTCGTTCCCATGATCGCCACGATGGTGCTGCTCGAGCTCGCCCAGATACCGCTGGCGCTGTCGCTGGCGCGCCGGCTTCGCCAGCGCCAGCGAGAGCGCGAGGAGCTCCTGCGCCGAGCGATCGAGGCATCCGAACTGGAACGCAAACGGATCGCCCGTGACCTTCACGACGGCCCGGTCCAGGATCTCGCCGGAGTCTCCTACAACCTGACCGCCACCAGCGAGGAGCTGCGCGCCGAGGGCAACAATGGGATCGCCGCCATCCTCCAGGGCACCTCAAAGCAGACGCGTCAGAGCATCCGGGCGCTGCGCACGCTGCTCGTCGACATCTATCCTCCGCGGCTGCACAGCGAGGGTCTGCCCGCGGCGGTCTCCGACCTGCTGTCGGCAGCCGCCGCGGATGGGCTCGAGGTCCAGCTCGACGCCGCCGCCGAGCTGCGGCTGCCGCCGGAGGCCGAAGCGGTCCTGTTCCGGGCGGCGCAGGAAGCGATCCGCAACGTTCTCAAGCACGGGCAGGCGCAGCACTTGAAAGTGGGGATTAGGTCAACCGGGAGCACCGCCAGACTCGACGTCGAAGATGACGGCCGGGGCTTTGAGGTGCAGCGCCAGGGCACGGGGGGGCATTTCGGACTGCGGATGCTCAGCGACCTGGCGACCAACACCGACGGCGCCCTGACCGTAGACTCTCGGCCCGCCCAGGGCACCCGGATCCGCCTGGAGATCCCGCTGCGGTGATTCGAATTCTGATCGCTGAAGATCACGGCGTGGTTCGGGAGGGGTTGGCTCGCCTGCTGGCCAGCGTCTCCGACATGGATGTCGTGGCAGTGGCCGGCGCGGGGGACGAGGCGCTGCAGATGGCAGCGGACAGCCGGCCCGACGTCGTCCTCATGGACCTGCGAATGCCGCGGATGGACGGCTCAGAGGCCACCCGGCGCCTGCTGGAGCAGCATCCCGGCATCCAGGTGGTGATCCTCACCTCGTTCTCCGAGCGCGAGGAGATCCTCCGGGCCCTCGATGCCGGGGCGATCGGATATCTGCTCAAGGACGCCGAGCCGGAGGAGCTGATCAGGGGCGTGCGGGCCGCGGCGCAGGGTGACTCTCCGCTGGCTCCGCGGGCGGCGCGGACGCTTCTGGATTCGCGAGTCCAGCCCGCCGGGCAGCAGCTAAGCGCCCGGGAGCGCGAGGTTCTGGAGTCCGTCGCTCGCGGCCTCCCCAACAAACTGATCGCCCGCGAGCTCGGGATCAGCGAAAAGACCGTCAAAGCCCACCTGACGTCGATCTTTCAGACCATCGGCGTCAGCGATCGCGTTCAGGCCGCGCTGTGGGCCAAGTCCAATCACCTCGTCTAGACGGCCGCTCCGCGGGTCAGCCGGAGCGCCCTGCGCCCGGACGAGTGTGGGCCGGCGGACCTTCCCAAACCGCCCCGGGTGGGTCATGCTCGCCGGGTGGCCAATGTCAGCGTGTCGCTCCTAGGCGGTTTTTCGGCCGCTGTCGAAGGCGTGTCGGTGGCCGACACGGCGTGGCGATTGAAGAAGGCCCGCGAGCTGGTGAAGCTGCTGGCGCTCGCCCCCGGCCACCGCCTTCACCGCGAGCAGGCGATGGACCTGCTGTGGCCCGACCGCGAACCAACCGCGGCGGCGAACAACCTCAACCAGGCCGTCTACGTCGCCCGGCGCGCGCTTCACTCCGGCGCGATCGAGGTCCGTGACGAGCTGCTGTCGCTTGCCGCCGAGGTCGACGTGGATCGGCTGGAGCTCGCCGCCACCGTGGCCCGCCGTACCGGAACCCCCGCCGCGTACCGAGCGGCGTTGTCTCTCTATGGCGGTGAGCTGCTGCCGGAGAACCGCTTCGACGACTGGGTGGCCGGCCGCCGCGAGGAGCTCGCCGACCTGGCCACGGAGCTCGGGGAGGAGCTCGCCGCCCTGAGTGCCGGTGCCGCCGACCGCCGCCGCTCACTGCCGGTTGACGCAAGCTCGTTCGTGGGGCGCCGCCGCGAGCTTGAAGAGTTGAGGGCTCTGCTGCGCGGAGCGCGGCTGTTGACGCTGGCCGGGGCTGGAGGCGTGGGTAAGACGAGACTCGCGCTCGAGCTGGCCCGGGACGCCGAGCCGTCGCATCCGGACGGCGCCGCGCTCGTCGAACTGGCCTCGATCGCCGACGCCGGGCTCGTCCCCGAGGCCGTCGCAGCGGCGCTCGACGTGCGGTCGCTGACCGGGCAGGAACTGGTCGACGCGGTGGTCGATTTCCTGGCCCCGCGTTCGCTGCTGCTTGTCATCGACAACTGCGAGCATCTAGTGGCAGCGGTTGCCGAGCTGGCCGACACCCTGGTCCGCCGGGCGCCGGGGCTGACCATCCTCACCACCAGCCGCGAACCGCTCCGCGTCCCAGGCGAGATCGTGTTTCGGGTGCCGTCACTCGATATCCCTGATCCCGACCAGACACTCGACCCCGACCAGCTTGCCCAGTACGAGTCAGTGCGGCTGTTCATCGAGCGGGCGAACGCGGCCGCCCCCGGCTTCGTGCTCGATCAGGAGAACGCGCCCGATGTGGCCCGCATCTGCTTGCGCCTCGACGGCCTGCCGCTCGCGCTCGAGCTCGCCGCGGCCCGGCTGGGGGCCCTCGCTCCCGCGGCGATCGCCGAGCGGCTCGACGACCGCTTCCGGGTGCTCAGGACCCAGAGCCAGGCCGCGCCAACCCGGCAGCACACGCTTGCCGCGACGCTGCAGTGGAGCCACGACCTCCTCGAGCCGGACGAGCGCACGCTGTTTCGCCGCCTGGCGACGTTCGCCGGGGGCTTCGAGCTCGACGCCGTCGAGAGCGTTTGCAGCGATGACGGCCTCGATGCCCCGAGCATCGCCGACGTACTTGCCCGCCTGGTGGAGAAATCCCTCGTCGTCGCCGACGAGGAGAGCTCGCGCGAGCGCCGCTACCGCCTGCTCGAGACAGTTCTCCTCTACGCGCGTGAGCGCCTAGACGACGCGGACGAAAGCTCGACGCTCGCCGGCCGCCAGGCCCGCTGGGCGCTCGCTCTGGCCGAGCGCGAGCGCGGCTCTCCGCGGCTGGACCGCGACGCCGCGAACCTGCACGCGGCCCTCAACTCGCTGGTCAAGCGTGCGCCGGACGATGCCCTGCGCGCCTGCGTCGCGCTGGAGCCATTCTGGATGCGCCGGATCGATCTGCACGTGGCCCAGCGGCGCTTTGACGAAGTTCTCGCCGCCGCTCCGCAGCGGACCCCGCTTCGGACCCGGGGGCTGCTCGCCGCCGCGGCGATCCACTTTCGCAGCGGCGATCTCAGGCGCGGTCTCGCGCTCGCCGAGGAGAGCCACGCCGTCGCCGCCGAGATCGGGGACCCGGTCTCCGAGTGGCGGGCGCTTCAGTTCCTGGGCGAATTTGGCGTCGCCACCGACGCGGCCGATGTGGCGATGCCGTGGCTGCAACGAGCCCTCGAGCTGGCCCGGCGCGAGGGCTTCGGCTCCGCGGAGGCGATATCGGTGTACTCACTCGGCGTCGCCTACTGGATCCTGGGCGATCTGGATCGAGCCGAGGAGCTGGTGGCCCGAAGCGTCGATCTGTTCGGCCCGCTCGCCGCCTCGGACGAGCGCATCCGCTCTCCGGTCAACATCGCCCAAACCGCTCCGCTGGGTGGTGGGCCCGGGCTGCGAATCGTCTTTGAGGACACGCTGCAACCGTTCGTGGAGATTTCCTGTGCTGCCGCGGTCAACTACGTTCTCGCCAACCAGGCCGGGATCGTTCGCGCCCGTGGCGACCTAACCCGAGCGCGCTCGCTGCTGGAAAGGAGCGCGGCAGGCTTCGCCGCCGCCGGCGACGAGCCGGGAAGGGCGGCGGTGCTCGTCCGCCGCGCTTATCTCGAGCTCGCCGAGGATGCCCTGAGCCCGGCTCGCGCGGCTTTGGAGGAGGCGCTCGAGCTGCGACGCAAGCAGGCGGACCGCCGTGGCCTTGGGCTCGTTCTGGCCGGACTTGGTCTGATCGAGACCACCGCCGGTGACTACCGCAGCGCGGAGCGCTACCTGGCCGAGGCCCGCGACATCTTTCGCCGGGCCGGAGACCGGTGGGGCCTGGCCAACACGCTGTGGCGCAGCGCCGACCTGGCGCTCGCGCGCGGGAACCTCGACGATGCCGAGGCCGCGCTGCAGGAGGCCTGCGATGTGCTGGCGGGGACCCTCCGGGAGCGCTGGCTCGCCACCACCCTGGCCGGGCTCGCCGAGGTCGCGCGCCGGCGCGGCGACGCCGAGCGGGCCTCTGAACTCCTGGCCGATGCGCGTGAGCGCTATGCCGCGCGCCACGACGCGCTGGCCGTCGCCGACGTCGAGGCCCGGCTCACCGAGCTGCTAAGTCCGCGCTAAGTCCGGGCAAATCGGCGCCCCCTAAAACTCCGGTTAGTCCTACCGGAAAGGAACACGCAGATGAGCCACACCATCACCCCCGTACTGGGAGAGGCAACAGTTCAGGAGCTGCGAGACGTTCTTCGCGGAGAGATTGTCCTACCCGCCGACGACTCCTACGCCGAGGCCTGCCGGATCTGGAACGGCGCCCACGACGGCCACCGCCCGGCCCTGATCGTGCGCTGCGCCGGCGCGGCCGACGTGATCGCGGCGGTGGGCTTTGGGCGCAGCAACGACCTCCGGATCGCTGTCCGCGGAGGCGGTCACAGCGTCGCCGGCTTCTCGACCGTCGAGGACGGCATCGTGATCGACCTCTCGCCGATGGCCGGCGTCCGAGTCGATCCAGCGGCCCGCCGGGCCACCGTCGGCGGCGGCGCGGTCTGGGCCGACGTCGACCACGAGACACAGGAGCATGGGCTCGCGACGACGGGCGGTCTGGTGTCGAGCACCGGCGTTGCCGGATTCACACTCGGAGGTGGCATCGGTTGGACGATGCGCAAGTTTGGCCTGGCCTGCGACAACCTCGTAGCCGCCGACGTCGTAACCGCGGACGGCCGGCTGGTGCACGCCAGCGAGAGTGAGAACGCCGACCTGCTCTGGGGCTTGCGTGGTGGTGGAGGGAACTTCGGCATCGTCACCCAGTTCGAGTTCGAGCTGCATCCCCTCGGACCGGTGATCTACGCCGGGCCGATCTTCTACCCGGCCGAGGCCAGCGGTGACCTCCTGCGCGCCTTCCGGGAGTGGGCCACAGACGCCCCGGACGAGATCACCGGGATCGTCAACCTCACCACCGCCCCGCCCTTGCCGGTCATTCCCGAGGCCTGGCACGGTAAGAAGGTCGCCGCGCTGATCGCCGCCTCGACTGGCCCGGTCGACCAGGGCGACGCGCTGGTGCGCCGGTTGCGCGATGTGGCAGATCCGATCGCGGACCTCCTCGGCCCGATGCCCTACCAGGTGATCCAGACCCTGATCGACCCGTTGTGGGAGAAGGGGATCAACGCCTACTTCAAGTCGACCAACCTCGACCGGCTCGACGACCAGCTGATCGACCGCCTGTGTGAGATCCACCTCGGCGCGCCCGGTCCGCAATGCGAGATCCACGTGCACCAGATGGGCGGAGCAGTCGGCCGGGTTGCTGAAGGCGCGACGTCGTTCGGCGAGCGCTCGATGCCGTTCGTGCTCAACGCCGTCACGGGCTGGCACGACGCGGACCTGGAGGCAGCCCACAAGACGTGGGCGCGTACGACAATCGCCGCCGCCACCGATTCGTCGACTGGCCGGGCGTACGTCAACTTCCTCGGTGACGCGGACGCGGCCCGGACAGCCTACGGCGATCAGACCTACGCCCGGCTCGAGGCGCTGAAGAATCACTACGACCCGACCAACGTGTTCTCGCTCAACCAGAACATCGCGCCGCGGTCGTACTCCTGAGCCAACATCGACAGACCAAACGGGATGGCGGGAGTGACGCGCCCCGCCATCCCGCAAGGCCGCTGAAGACCATGCAAATCCGCCCGGCGACCAGCCATTCACGCTCGATGACCTCGCGGGCCGACGCGATCGCGGGCAGGTCGACCAGACGCGCGCCTCGCCCGGTGCTGTTTGTGGTCGATGGCAACCGAAAGTCCCTCGATGTGCTGCTCGGCGACCTCTCGCGCCGGTTCGGCAACGACTTCAGAGTGGCCGGTGAGACCTCAGCCGAGGCGGCCATCGCCGCGCTGCGCCAGATGGCAGCGGCCGGTGAGCCGGTGGCGCTCGTGCTCGTCGATGACGCCGCCTCCGAGCTGCTGGGGCCCGCCCACGAACTTCACCGCAGCGCCCGGCGGGTGCTGCTCGTAGATCGCGATTACTCATCGACGAGCCCCGCCGTGCAGGCAATGATGCTCGGGCGCGTCGACTATCACATCGTGCGGCCGTGGGCTGATGACGAGATGATGTATCGCGCCATGAGCGAGTACCTCTCCTCATGGACCAGCGAGCGCGATCCGAACTTCGAACTGTTCAAGATCGTCGCCGCCGAGGGCGATAGCCGGCTGCCGAGGCTACGCGACGTGATGACGAGGTTCAGTCTGCCCTTCGGCTTCTACCCGGCCGACAGCGACGCGGGGCGCTGTCTGCTCGACGAGGCCGGGCTCGACGAGGCGGACCTCCCGGCGGCGATCCGCCATGACGGCCATGTGATCGTCAACCCAACCATGCCTGACCTCGCCCGTGAGGTCGGCGTCAACGTCACAAACGACATCGACACCTGCGAGCTCGCCATCGTCGGAGCCGGAGCAGCGGGCCTCACGGCAGCCCTGTATGCCGCCTCGGAGGGGCTTGAGACAGTGGCGCTCGAGTTGGCGGTCTCAGGCGGACAGGCCGGCAGCAGCCCGCTGATCCGAAACTATCCCGGCTTCCCCCACGGAGTCACCGGCGGGCTGCTCATGCAGCGCACGTGTGAGCAGGCCTGGCTGATGGGAGCCCACCTCGTGTTCGCCCAGCAGGCCGTAGCGCTGCGCCGGCGGGGCGATGATCGAATCGTCCAGCTGCTCGATGGCACAGAGATCCGCGCCCGGGCAGTGGTGATCGCGACCGGGGTCAAGTGGCGTCGGCTTGGCGTACCGCGGCTTGAGGCGCTGGTGGGTGCGGGCGTCTTCTACGGCGCTGCGGTGGGCGAGAGCCGTGCCCTGCAGGGCCAGGATGTGTTCATCGTCGGCGCCGGGAACTCGGCCGGTCAGGCCGCCCTGCACCTCGCCAAGCACGCTCGCACGGTGACGGTGCTGATGCGCGGCGACACGCTCACCAAGTCGATGTCGAGTTACCTGGTGCGGGCCATCGATTCGGCTCCGAACGTCTTCGTTCGCGGCCGCACCGAGGTGATCAACGGCGGCGGGGACGGGGCGCTCAGCTACATCACCGTGGCCGACCGGGCCACCGCCAGGGTCCAGACGCTGCCCGCCGCCGCTCTGTTCATCATGATCGGGGGTGAGCCGCACACCCGATGGCTTCCCGACGAGGTTGCCCACGACTCCCACGGCTACATCCTCACCGGCCGCGACCTGCTCAAGCGGCCCGGCGTGGAGTGGCAGCTCGACCGCGAACCGATGACCCTGGAGACGAGCCTGCCCGGCGTCTTCGCCGCCGGCGACGTGCGTGCGGCTTCGATCAAACGCGTCGCCTCGGCGGTCGGCGAAGGCGCCACGGTGGTGGGTCTGGTCCACGAGCACCTGCGCCAGTAGGAGCGCGCGCACCTCAACCGTCGCGCAGGTTGGTTGCGAGGCCGGCGTCAGCGCCCGGCGGCTTGGCCGCCGTCGACGTGGAGCGTCTCGCCGGTGACGAAGGTGGCTCGTTCGAGATACAGGATCGCGTCGACGATGTCGTCGATTTCGCCCAGTCGGCCCAGCGGGTGATCTGCGGCCAGGCCCGCGTAGGAGGCAAGGTCGTGCATCGGGGTCTTGATCACCCCCGGGGCGATGGCGTTGACCCGCACCCCGCGGGAGGCGTACTCGACGGCCAGCGATCGCGTCACCGCGGCGAGCCCGCCCTTGGTGAGAGCCACCAACGCGGATGGTCGCCCACTGTCGGCGCGGTCGACGATGCTGGTGGTCATGTTCACGATGTGCCCTCCACCCTGACTGACCATCTGCCGGACAGCGTGCTGGGTGATGTAGAAGAACCCGGTCAGGTTCACGGCGCTGATCGCCGCGTAGTCGTCGGCCGTGTATTCGGTGAATGGCTTACTGATGAAGATGCCCGCGTTGTTGATCAGGCTGTCGACGCGGCCGAACCGCTCCACGGCCTGCTCCACCACGCGCTGAGCCGTCCCGGTTTCCGTGATGTCTCCCCGCACGGTGAGCAGGTCAGGCTCGTTGGCGGGGGCGATCGAGCGCGAGGTCCCGACCACGGCGTAGCCGGCGCGGCGAAACCCGGCTGTCAGGCCGGCGCCGATGCCCTGCGAGGCGCCGGTGATGATCGCGACCTTCTGTGTGTCCGGGGGCGGAGTCATGCCCGGGCCAACGTGGTCATTGGGGCGGCGGTGGGGACGAAGTCACTCCAAGCCGTGGCCAGCCTCCGTGCTGCTGCTTCGAGGAACGGGGGAGCGGGGCCGTAACAGATGCGCACGCAATCGGGGAAGGCGTCGTCGGGCCCGCTCGCCCCCCCGGACGCGATCGCCACTCCGTATCTCAGCGCCGTTTGGGCGAAGGCCGCCCCGCTGCCGGCCGGCAGCGTGATCCACAGCGACCAGCCTCCCTCCGCTGGCGCCACCTCCCACTCCGGGAGCGCCCGGGTCAACCCGTCGGCGAGTGCCCGCATGTGCAGGTCGGCCTGAGCGCGCCGCTTGGCGCACAGCCCCTCGTAGTCGCCCAGCAGCCTCAGCGCGGCGAGCTGGTCCAGCGCTCCGACGCCAAGATTCAGGGCCCCCTTGACCCGCGCCAGTCGCAGAATGACCGGCCGCGGCGCTCGCAGCCAGCCCACGCGCAGTCCACCCCACGCCACCTTGCTCAGCGACCCCGCGGCCAGCACGCGCTCGGGTGCGTGCGCCCACAGCGGCGCACCGGGGTCGCCATCGAAGCGAAGGTCGTCGAGCACGGTGTCCTCGATCACGGTCAGCTCTTGGTCGGCAGCCAGGGCCGCCAGCTGCTCGCGGCGGTGCGGCGCCGTGCAGCCCCCGGTCGGGTTATTGCACGACGGGGCCAGGTACAGCGCGTGAACCGGTTGGCCCTCGAGCAGCCGCTTGAAGCGGTCGACTCGGAAGCCGGCCCGATCGCGCTCGACGGCCAGTGCGTGGCCGCCGGCTCGGGCGATCGCGTCAAGGGCGCCGGGATACCCGGGCGACTCGACGGCGATGCGTCGGCCATCGGCTGCCGCCACCCCCACGGCGAGGCTGATCGCCTCCTGAGCGCCGGTGGTGATCAGCACCTCCTCGGGCGAGGTGTACCTGCCACGGCGTGAGAGCCGCTCGGCGACGAGGGCGCGCAGCTCCGCCCAGCCGAGCGGAACGTAGCCATGGCCAGGCGCGTGTCGGGGCAGCGCATCTCCGCCGACGACGAGGCCCTCGACAACCTCGTCGAGTTCCGGCGCACCGACGGAGAGATCGATAACCGGTGCCGATACATCCGTGCGGGCGAGCAGCCCCGCCAGCGCGGGCGAAGATGCGCCTCGCGCCGAGGGCAGGGCGTTGCGCATCACGGTGCCGCTGCCGTGACGGGTCACCGCCAGGCCGCGCTCGCGCAGCTCACGGTAGGCGGCGACGACCGTCGCGCGGCTGACGGCCAGCTCTGCGGCGAGCGGTCGTTCGGCCGGGAGCTCCCCGCCGGTCGGCAGCGCCCCCTGCTGCGCGGCTCTTGCGAGCGCATCCGCCAGGCGCCCGAACAGCGGGCCGCGCCCGGCGCGCCAGTCGCCCAGGGCCGCGATCAAGCGTTCCGGCGAATCGGGCATTCAGTCCACTTGCCGTGAATTGGCCATAGATAAGCGGGCCATCTGTTGACAGGATCGCATCACTAGGTCCTCTTTACAAGGTGATGAACATGCTTAGACCGCACCAGGCCGACCACTTTGCTCATGACTGGATCGCGGCGTGGAATGACCACGATCTCGACCGGGTCCTGTCGCACTACCGCGACGATGTCGTGTTCACGTCCCCGTTCGCCGTGCTCCACGCTGAGGCGCGAGACGGGGTCGTACTCGGCCGGCCGGCTCTGCGTCGGTACTTCCAGCGGGCGTTGCAGGCCTACCCAGACCTGCATTTCGAGCCGTACGGCGTCCTTGCCGGCGTCAGCTCGGCCGCTGTGCACTACCGCTCCGTCGGCGGCCGCGAGGCGATCGAGGTCATGGAGTTCGACTCCCAGCGGCAGGTGCGCCGCGCCGCCGGCCACTACTCAGACCCACCAACGGCAGGCACGTCATGAGCGGCTGAAGGCGAGGCGGCAAGGTGAGGGCGATGGTCGGCTGGACGTTTGCCTCCTGGCGCTGGAATAAACGCCCCGGATGCGACGTCTCTGTCAGGGCAACCCCCACCTCGCCCAACTCTGGCGCAACACCGCCAGGTCCCCCCGCAACCGCCAACCCCAACCGGGGAGCGCCGGCAAAGGAATCCCGATGGCCCCTCAGCTCAGCCAACTGATAGCGCAGCAGCGACAAGCCGAGCTTGTCTCACAGGCCGGCCAGGCGCGGCTGGCCCGAAGCGCCGAGCAAGCGCAGCTCGCCAAACAAGCCCCGTCGGCCAGACCGATGCCGTCGCCAGGGCGAGTCTGGCGGCTGCTCAGGGCGCGGACCGCAAGGTCTGCGGCCTAGGCCCGGCTTCGGCGAGACTGTTCAACAACGTACCCGCCGAAGGAGAGAGCTTGCACCATGACGATCGACGAGCGCATCCGCGAGGCCGAGGCGGACCTGTTCGGCACCCTCGGCCTAGAGGTCGAGGAGTCCTTTCTGGAGCTGGCCAGGACCGGGCTCCGCCTGCGGCTGCTGGCCCACGGCAGCGGTCCGCCGGTGCTCCTGCTCCACGGAGTGTCGCTGAGCGCGGCCGCATGGGCTCCGCTGGTGGCGGCCCAGACTGGCCACCGGCTGCTCGCCGTCGACCTTCCCGGACACGGCCTATCGGACCCGGTTCGATACCGGCGGTTCCGGGTCCGTGAGCACGCGCAGCTGTTGATCGACGACATCCTCGACGCGCTCGGCCTCGACCGGGCGCCCGTCGTCGGTCACTCGCTGGGAGGCATGTTCGCCCTGTGGTACGCCGCCACCGGCACGCAGCGGGTCTCCCGGCTGGTGGCGATCGGCGAGCCCGCCGTCGCGCTGCCCGGGGTCCGTGTCCGGATGCCTCTGTCGCTGCTGACCGTCCCCGGCCTCGGCGCGGCGGTTCTGCGCTCGCCCAGCCCGCGCCCCGTCTACCGGCGCCTGCTCGCCCAGGGCCTGGGTGGCGCCGAGGTTGCGGCCGCGCCGGAGCCGCTCCTGGAGGCGCTGCGTCTGTCGGCCCGCCGGCCCCAGAACGCAAGAACCGTCGCCTCGCTGATGCACGCGATCAACCGCTTCCGGCGACCGCGCCCCGAGAGCGTCCTCAGCGGCGCCGAGCTGGCCGCGATCCAGACGCCCACGATGCTCATCTGCGGATCGGACGACCCGTACCTCTCCCCCGCCGACGCCCGGCCCTCGATCGACCAGATCCCCGCTGCCACGCTCCATGAGGTGCCGGCGGGACACGGCCCGTGGCTGGTCGATGCCCCGGGCAGCGCCGAGCTGATCCAGAGCCACTTGGCCGAAGCAGCTCGCTCGCGCGCAATCTCCCGCTAACCGCTGCCGAGCGCCCAAGGTTCCCGACTGGCTCGTCCCGTTGGCGCCCCGGGAGCCGCGGCGGTCCCCCGGATAAGGGCCCAGGGCGAGTATTCTCGCTCGAGACGCCGGTGGGCTCACACGGCCAGTCAACTCTCGTTCCCCGGACCGGGGTGCAGGTTCGTCTTCTGGGCGGCTTTGCCGTCGAGGTCCACGGACGGGCCGTCGAGGACAAGGGGTGGCGCCTGCGCAAGGCCAAGACACTGGTCAAGATGCTGGCCCTCGCCGAGGGACACCGTCTGCATCGCGAGCAGGCGATCGCGGTGCTGTGGCCGGATCGGGCGCCGGCGGCCGCCGCCAACAATCTCCACCAGGTGCTTCACGTCGCCCGGCGCCAGCTCAATGGAGGCGATGGAGCACCGTCGTGCCTGCGCCTGGATGACGATGTGCTCAGCCTGGGGAGCGAGACACGGCTGTGGATCGACGTGGATGCGTTCCGACACGAGGCGGTGGCAGCGCTGCGCCGGGGAGACGGCTCGCGAGCGCAAGCCGCACTGGAGCTGTACCGGGGAACGTTGCTCCCCGAGGATCTCTACGCGGACTGGACTGAGCCGAGCCGAGGGGAGCTCGAGCGGCTGCATGGAGAGC
>DASXJY010000003.1:0-7467 GCA_036497115.1 Solirubrobacteraceae bacterium | reverse complement strand
TCCGGTAGTGGTGCTCGACGGTGGCCTCGGGGCGGGCCTCCAGCCGCCAGCCGGCTCGCTGCAGCCGCCAGCTGAAGTCGGTGTCCTCGCCCGCCCGCACGCCCTCGTAGAACCCGCCCACCTGATCGAAGGCCGACCTGCGGACCATCAGGTTGGCGGCGACGGCACGGGGCAGGTAGGAGTGCTTCAGGTGCGCCCGCTGGCCCAGGAAGCTGCGGGCCGCGCCGTAGCGGGCGGCCAGGGTGAGCCCGTCCTTGGATGGCACGACCTCGCCCGCGAGCGCGCCAACCTCGGGGTCGATGGGCTCGGCGAAGTAGCTGGCGATGAGCCCCGGCCGGGCCCGGCAGTCGGCGTCGAGGAACAGCACCCAGTCCCGGGTGGCGTGCTCGGCGCCGATGTTTCGGGCGTGCGAGGGCGACTGTTCGCCGGCGGCGCGGACCACCTGCACCGTGTCGTGGTCACCGGCCACGCCCGAATTGTCGGCCAGGATCAGCTCGTCGTCGCCCTCGGCGTCGAGTCCGAGCAGCGCCTCCACCGCGCGCTGTGCGGCCGCCCGCGAGCCGGCGAAGGGCATCACCACGCTGACCGCGGGACGGCTCACGACTCACTCCCCGCCACCCTGACCGCGGGACGGCTCACGACTCGCTCCCGGCGGGCGGGGGGTAGCTGCGACGCACCCGGGCTAGCAGGATCCGGGCCTGCCGCAGCTCGGCGCCGTGAGCGAACCCGGTCGCCAGCAGCACCGGCGGTATCGCCGCCGCCACCAGAGCCCGCGTCAGCAGCCCCAGCGCCCCGTGGGTCGGCAACAGAAGATCTCCGGCGGCGGCCATCCCGCCCATCACCACCACCAGCCGCACCAGTCGCGACCACTCAAACGAGACCGTGAACGCCCGGCGGGTCAGCAGGTACATGACGCTCAGCATGACGGCGTAGGCGCCACACAGGGCGATTCCGGCCCCGGCGATGCCCAGCGGCGGCACCAGGACGAGGATCAGGACGACGTTGGCGGCCAGCCCGGCCAGCGAGGCCGGGAAGTTGCGGGTGGTCACCTGGGCCCGGCCGGCGATGACCAGAAAGACCACCCACAGCCCATACATCGCCCAGCCCAGTGCCACCCACGGCAGCGCCTTGTAGCTGCCGAAGAACTGCGGGGCCACCAGCAGGCGCACGACCCACCGTCCCAGCAGCGCCAGCCCGGCGACGACCCAGCCGGAGACGAACACGTAGTAGGTCGTGACCAGCCCATACAGCCGCGCGGCCTCCGCGTCGTCGCGGACCGAGTAGGCCAGCGGCGGCCAGGCGTACTGAAACGCCCGCACGATGAACGCGACAGCCCCGGCGAGCTTGATCGCGATCGAGTACAGCCCGGCCAGGGTGGGGCTGCGAGCGTGGTAGACGTAGTAGCGATCGACGATGCTCAGGGCGTAGACGGAGGCCTCCGCCGGGACCGTGGGCAGCCCGAAGCGCAGCAGCGACCCCATCCGGTCCACCCGGGCGCCACGAGGCGCCAGCCGGCGGCGCATCGTCCACCACAGCACGAGCAGGACGATGGTGGAGGCTCCGTAGTTGGCCAGCAACAGGCCGCGCGGCCCGTCTCCCAGGCCGACCACCAGCACCAGCGAGGCGGCGATCGTCAGGAAGACGTTGCTCAGCGAGGCCAGCGCGTAGATGCGCAGACGCTCGTCGACTCGCAGCAGCGCGTAGGCGAGCTCCAGATTGGTGAACGACCAGAGGCCCAGGACGGCGATCCGGAACGTCGTGGGATCGCGATAGCCGAGCACCAGCCGGCTCAGGGGGACCGCGGCCGCCGCCAGGGCCAGCGAGGCGATGGTGGTTGCGATGAGCAGAAATCCCGCCGTGCGGCGGACCAGCGCGTCTCGGCGCTCGCCATCCTCGTCGACGAAGTAGTAGCGCAGAAACGACTCGATCATCCCGAAGCGCACCACGATGCTGACGAAGATGACGCCGTTGGCCAGCAGCTCGACGACCCCGTAGCCGGCGGGATCGATGTAGCGCGTGTAGACCGGCAGCAGGAGGACCGCGATCAGCTTCGAGACCACGTCGGCCACCTGGTAGGCGGCGAGGGAGGAGACCAGTCGCTTCAGGTATGAGGTCACGGCGGCAAACGGTACGGGCAGGGCGCGACCGGGTGGCCGACGCCGGAGGGCGGCTTACCCAGGCGGTGCGTGGTCAGCCGGCATGAAGCTCGGCGCGTGACCTGGCGGCGACCGCCAGCGCTTCGACGCAGGCGTCGGTGGAGATGGCCGTGGTGTCGATCACGAGGTGATAGAGCCGCGGATCGTGGATGTCGGCGTTGTAGAAGTGCTTGACGTAGGTCTCGTGGGTCCGATCCGCCTTGGACAGGGCACGCTTGGCGGTCGCCTCGTCGAGACCGCCCATCTGCATCGCCCGGCGAATCCGGCGATCACGTGGTCCGTCGAGCCGGACCCGCAGGACGCGCGGGTCGTCGCGCAGCAGGATGGCTCCGGCCCGGCCCAGGATCACCCCTTCGCCGCTGGCCGCCTGCCTGGAGATGACCGCTTCGGTGGCGCGGCGAAACTCGTCCGGGGTGAGCTGCTCGACCGGCAGCGGTGCCGGTCCGCCCGGGTCGGCGGAGGCGAAGCTGCGCAGGACGCGCTCCAGAAAGCTCGACGCCAGCCGCATGTCGTGGGCGACGGCGTCGTCGAGGGCAACGTCGAGATCCTCCGCCACTCCGAGCGGAATCGCTCGATCCACGAACGGCACCCCCAGCGACTGGGCGAGCTCCGGGCCGATCACCCCACCGGCGGCGCCGTAAGACGACGACAGCGTGACCAGCGCGCTCATCCGATCATCGTGACAGGACCGTCCAGATCCTGCCCAGCAGCTGACGGGCGTCGAAATTGTGAGCCAGGCTGGCGGCAAAGCCGGGCAGTCCGATGTCGAGCACCGTCCCGAGCTTGACCCGGTAGCCGATGATCGCCGGCTGTCCGGTGGCCACGCCGGCCGAGGAAGCGGCCGGGCCCGACGAGGTCACCGGGGCAAAGCGCTGATACGAGCGGTAGCCACGCAGGGCCCCCGAAGTGCCCGAGAACACGTGCAGGCGATCGGTGTCGACCAGGATCAGGGCGCCCCGGCTGGCTACGACCGCGCCCGGCCGGGCGCCGAAGATGTCGGTGGCTCCAGGGGGAGTTGGAGCGAAGGCCCGTCCGCCGGCCAGCCTGACGATCCGGCGCAGCGAATCGATCCCCAGCGACAGGACACGGCCCCCGCGGGCCACGTAGGCCACCGTCGCCCTGGCCACCGAGTCCGCCAACCAACGCTCATCGCCCGCGAACACCACCCCCCGGGCGTGTGACAGAGCCGGGCCGGACAGCCCCAGGTCCGTGGTCAGGTCAAACGGCAGCCGGGCCTTTCGCAGGTAGTCGATCAGCGCCGCCTCGTCCGTCCAGCCGGTCGGCAGCCCGCTGGTGAGCGGGCGCGCGAGCTTGATCGGGTCCCCGGCGGTGAGGGTGTCGGGCACTCCATCGCCGGTGTCGTCGACCGGGTTCTCCCCTTGCCAGCTCAGCGCCGGCAGCACGACGAGGACGCGGGCGCCGCCGGCACTGGCCACCAGCGGGAGCAAGGTCCGGTGCGCGCCCCAGTGCAGCGACAGCTCGTAGAGCGCGGCGCCCCGGCGGGGGATGGGGACGTTGAGGAGAAAGCTGGCGGAACTTCCCGATGAGACCCTGGCGCCGCCACCGGCCCGCCTGAGCGTCCAGCGGTACTGATGACGGCGGGCGTCCACGTAGACGGTGGCGTCAGTACCGGCGGCGACGGGGCTCAGCGGCCCCTGCGCGGCCAGGTAGCGGACGGTGACTCCGGCGTGCGGGGTGGTCCCGGGAACGGGCGGGAGCTCGGGCGGAAAGCGGCCCGTATTGCAGGCCCGGTCGGTCACCTTCAGGCCCACCAGGTAGGTGCCCTGGGGCGCCGGCCGGCCCCCGGCCACCGTTCCATCCCACACCGCCGTGGTGCGGTGCCCGGAGGCAAAGCTCTTGACCAAGCGCGGCCGGCCCGGCAGGTCGGTGCGATAGATCAGGATCCGGACGTTCAGGCCTCGGGTCCCGGTGAAGCGGATGCGGGCCGAGGTGACCCCGGGCTGTGGGATCAGCGGCGGGGTGACCGACGTCACCCGGGGACGAGGTGGCACCGTCTCCACCGTCACCGGCTCGGCACCGCCGTTGTTGGAGATCAGAACCGTGCGGCCCTGATGGATCAGCGATACCCGGATGAAGTAGTTGCCGTCCGGGGCCACCGAGCCATCGCTGAGCCGGCCGTCCCAGGTGAACGTCCGGCGGACCGGGTGCCGGCCGCCCTGCATGTGGACGCCCGAGGCGATCGTCCTGACGATCGTGCCGTCGCGGTTGACGATGTACACGTCGACGTCATCGGAGCGGTTGAGCAGATAGAACGACACGAACATCGTGCGGTGGCTGAGCAGCTTGACCGTGCCCTTCGGACCGCGGACCTTGCAGGCCTGCCCGTCGACCGGATTGATCGCGGCGGGGGCGGGAGCCGGAAAGCCGGCCAGCAACGGGGTTGTCACCTTGAGGTGCTGCGTGACGAAGAACGCAGCGACCGTGGCAATCGCCAGCGCGACAAATGCCGCGACCGGCAGCCGCCTCACAGCGGTACCACCGCCACGTTGGGGATCTTGAACTCGTGGAAGGCGTCGAGGCCCCTCGGATCGCGGGCGCTCAGCATGACCCGGATCGAGCCGCCGTGGCAGACCACCAGCGCCGGGAGCTCTGCTGCGGCGTGAATCTCCTCGAGCGCGGCAGTGACGCGGCGCTGCTGATCGAGCAGCGACTCGCCGCCGGGAAAGCGAAACTCGGCCCCGCCCCGCATCCAGGCCGCGAAGGCCTCCGGTTGGTCGCGCTTGACATCCCGGAACAGATGACCTTCCCACTCCCCCCGGTTGCCCTCCCGCAACCGCGCGTCGAGCCGCACCGATAGCCCGATGCGGGCCCCCACGGCCTCTGCCGTCTCGCGGGCGCGGGTGAGATCAGAGGCCCAGAGCGAGCGGATCCCGTCGCCGGCTACGCGTTCGGCGAGCTCCTGGGCCTGACGGCGGCCGGTTTCGTTCAACGGGGTGTCGGTGAAGCCCTGAAACCGCAGCGGCTCCAGGTTGTCGTTCGTCTCCCCGTGACGGGCGAGCAGGACGCCGTGCAGGCTCATCGGGCGGGATGGTTCTCGCCGGCGGGAGGCAGCCACCCGGCGGCGTCAGTCATCCAGGTCGGCGACCGCGGTGTCGGAGCGAAGACCGACCCGGATGGTCTCCAGCGACAGGGCCTCCTCGGGGATGATGTTGCCGAGGTTGACGTCGGGACCGAAGCGGCGCACGAACCACACCTGCTGGTCACGGCGGGGTGCCTCGAAGAGGATCTTCTCCTGGGGGATGGCGTGCACGATCTCGTCGATCAGCCCCATCCGCACCTCGCCGTCGTGGCGGAAGATCCCGACGCTGCCGCTCTCGCGGGCCTCCGCGATCACCTTCCAGGCGCCGGCGTCGAGCTCGGCCTGGATCTGCTCGACCCACTTGTACGGGGCCATGATCCGCGTGTTGTCCTTCGATCCCACCTCCGACAGGACCGTGAACTCCTCGGCCAGGCGGCCGATCAGCTCAACCTTGCGCTCGTGCTCGAGGATGATCGTGCCGTCGGAGACCTCGATGTGCTCGAGCTCCAATTCGTGCATCCAGGCCACGAGGGCGTCCAACCGGTTCTGGGCGATCGCCAGCTCGGTCAGCGTGCCGCCGAACATGGGAGTGATGCCGACCTCGCGGTAGCGGGCCAGCTTGGTGTCGAGATTGCCGGTGGCAACCGAAGTTCCCCAGCCGAGCTTGGCGATGTCGATGTAATCCCCGGCGACCTCGGCCAGGCCGTCGACCTCGGCCACCGACAGGCCGCGGTCGAGTATGTGGGTGAGGCCTTGCTGCCGAGGTTTGGCAGCCCTCTCTGGAAGGTTCAGCAGGTCCGTCATCGGCATATCGGTCTCCTACGGGTTCGAAGCGAGGTCAGAGCCGACCGTGACGACCACCTGGGTCGTGCACGACGTCGACGACGCCGGGCAGGCGACAGTCTTGTTGCTCTGATCGACGGGCTGGACCGATGCGGGACCCAGCTTGAGCGACTTGGCCACAGCCAGGGCGGCGCGACGCTCACCCTGCATGTAGCCGACCACCGTGGCGGTCTGGGTCTGATCTGAAGCGTTGCCGACCGTCCCGTGCTTGAACCCGGCGCTCTGGAGCTGGTTGGCGACCGACTGAGCCAGCTTCGCGGTGGAGGTGCCGTTCAGCACGGCGACGGTGACCGAGGCGGGCTTGATCGCCCCGGTGGCGCTCGTCGTGCGGTGGCTTCCGGCCTGGGCGTTGGTGGCCGGCGCGGCGGTGCTCGCGGACTTGTTGGAGGAACCACCGGAGGTGACGACGAGCAGGACGATGACAATCGCCACCACCCCGAGCAGCGTGGCCAGCCCGATGAAGATCCGGCCGGTCCGGGAGCTGCCGCCACCCTGGCCCGAGCGCCCGGGGGTCCCCGGCCCGGGTCGCCGTGGCGGGGCCGCCGAGCGAGTCGCACCGGGACGGGCGCCCGGCGGGGCAGCCACCGGTGCCGCGGCTGCCGCGGCGGCCGTCGTCGATCCCGCGCTGCGCGAAGCCGCGCTGCCGTTGGCTCCTCCGGCAGCGGTGGCCGGAGGTGGGCCGGGAGGCGAGAGGACGGCGCTGCCCGTTGATCCGGCGCCACCGTTGGCGCGGACCGAGATGGCATCCGGATCGGCGGCCGGAATCAGCCTGGTGGCGGCGCTGAGGGCCGGGGCCCCGACCCCTGCCGGCGCCGCGGGAGCACCCCCAGCGGCCGTCGGAGCTGCCGCCACGGCGGACGGCGATCGGGGGTCCGAGGACCTGGGCGCCGTGCGCCCTGAGACCGGGGCAGCGCTCCCGGTCCTGGCCGCGGCCGGGGCCGGGGCGGGACTGGTCGCGGTCCGGGAGAGTCCCGCCGGGGCGGGTACCGGGGCAATCGTCTGGGTCGCCGAGCCCGTCTGTCCGCGCGAGAGCTGGGCCAGGCGGAACTCCAGCTCCTGGAGGTGGCGAGCCGAATCCTCGGCCTGGTCTCTCAGGGATGCCGTCTCGCGCGCCTGCGAGAAGAACAGCAGCACCATGATGGCCAGCCCGATGATCGCGGCAAAGCCGGCGTCGGCGCCCACCGTCGAGATGAAGTGGTGCACCGAGAAGGCAAACGGAATGGTTCCCATGGTGTCTGCGGCAGTCTAAGGGGCGATCCCGGCGCCTTCACCCTCGGGCCGGGTGACGCGGGAGCCGGACAATTCGAAGACGTGTTTCGCTAGCGCCGCCACGTCACCTTCTAGCACGAGCAGGTTGATCTCGGCGAAGGTCCGCTCCACCCAGTCGGGATCGAGCCAGTCGTGGGTGGCCCGGAGGATCCGCTCGGC
>DASXJY010000002.1:0-4414 GCA_036497115.1 Solirubrobacteraceae bacterium | reverse complement strand
GCGGGCAGCGGGCAGCGGGCAGCGGGCAGCAGAACGTGCCACGGTCGCAGTTCGTCGTAGGTCTGCGTCACCTTGTGCACGCGCTCGATGCACAATCGCGCGCACCCCGTCGCGACCCGCCGGTCGGTGGACGTTATGCATCACCGGTCTGGTGCCCGGGTCTCGCCCGGCCGTCCCGGAGCATCCAGACCAGCTCCAGCTCCAGCTCCAGCTACCGCTCCAGCCTCCAGCCCCCAGCCCCCTCAGCCCGCGCGCCGCCGAAACAGCGCCCCGGCCAGCAGCACCGACACCGCGATGATGCCCAGGCTCCAGGCGATCGCGTGCCAGGAGCTGACCCCCACCGGCGTGCCGCCGAGCAGCCCCCGGATCGCATTGGCCACCACGCTCACCGGCTGATTTGCGGCAAAGCCCTGCAGCCAGCTGGGCATCGTGTGGATCGGGACGAAGGCGCTGCTGGGATACGGGAGGAAGCTGACCAGGAACGTCAGTCCCTGGGCGGCCTCGGGCGAGCGGACCACAATCCCGATCGCCGCCGCGAACCACGACAGGGCCAGGACGTAGAGGGCCAGGATGGCCACCGCCGCCCCCCAGTGCACCGGATCGCCGTGAGGCCGGAAGCCGATCGCCAGCGCGACCGCGAACACCAACGCCGATGACAGCAGGTTGCGGGCCACGCTGGCCAGCACGTGGCCGTTGACGAGCGCCTCGCCCCGGACGTCCATCGACCGGAAGCGGTCGATGATGCCGCTGCTCAGGTCGTGGGCGATGCTCACCGCGGTGGTCGCCGCGCCGAACCCCACGCACACCAGCAGCACCCCCGGCACTACGTAGTCCACGTAGCGAGTGCCGGTGTGGATCGCCCCCCCGAACAGGTAGACGAACATCAGCATCAGCATCACGGGCAGCACGAACGCCGTCGTCAGCGCTTCGAGGTTCCGCAGCGACAGGCGCAGGGCGCGGACGACCATCGTCCGGACCTCACTCCAGGCTCGCGTCGCCACGGCGCGCTGGGCCGGCGACGGCAATATGGCGTGCCCGTTACTGGACATGGGCGATCTCTCCTTGTTCGGTGTCTGCGCCAAGGGTGGGTGATTCGGTGGAGTGCCCAGTCAGGGTCATGAAGACGTCGTCCAAGCTCGCCCGGTGAACCGAGAAGCTCGTGACCCGTTCGCGCCGGGGATCGATCTCGTCGAGCAGTTGGCGTATCTCCGCCGCGGCGCCACCCGTCGCGATGGCGACCCTTAGTGCGGCGTGGTCGCTTGCCACCGCGCGGGCGCCCAGCTCGCCGCAGACGTCGTCGAAGGCCGCGGCGTCGGCGAGCTGCAGGTCAAGGCGCTGCCCGGCCACCTGTCGCTTTAGCTCGTCGGCGGTGCCCTCGGCGACGATCCGGCCGGCGTCGAGCACCGCGATACGGTCGGCCAGCACGTCCGCCTCCTCGAGGTACTGGGTGGTCAGGAACACGGTCACCCCGGTGGCCGCCAGGCCGGTCACGATCTCCCACATCGCCTGCCGGCTGCGGGGATCCAGCCCGGTGGTCGGCTCGTCGAGAAACACCACCTCGGGGCGGCCGATCAGGCTCGCCGCCAGATCCAGACGGCGGCGCATGCCGCCGGAATAGGTGGCCACGCGCCGCTCTCCCGCCGCGACGAGATCGAAGCGCTCGAGCAGCTCCCGCGCCCGGGACCGCGCGCGGCGGGTCGACAGCCCCCGCAGGCGCGCCACCATCTCCAGGTTCTCGCGCCCGGTCAGGGGCTCGTCGAGCGCCGCGTACTGCCCGGTCAGGCTGATCCGGCTCCGGACCTCGTGGCGCTCGATGACCACGTCATGGCCGGCGACCCGCGCGCAGCCGCCGTCGGCCCTGGCCAGGGTGGCCAGGATGCGCACGGTGGTGGTCTTGCCGGCGCCGTTTGGCCCCAGCAGCGCAAATACCGTCCCCGAGGCGACCCGCAGGTCGATCCCCTCGAGGACCGCGTGCGAGCCGTAGGACTTGGTCAAAGACCGTGTCTCGATGGCGAGTTCGGGCAAGATGGGGGCTCCTCGTGTGTAAACAGAAAACTGCGTACGTACTACGCGACAATGCGTAAGATATGCGCAGTTCTGTGGCGCTGTCAAGGAGCCCCGGTAAAAAATGCCTCAACCCTCCATACCTCCCAGCATCGAACTCGCCTGGGGTCTGCGAGAGCCCGGATCGCGCGGCCCCAAGCGGGGGCTCACGCTCGAGGCCATCGTCGCGGCCGGGATTCACGCCGCGCTGAGCGACGGTCTCCAGTCACTGTCGATGGGTCGCGTCGCCAAGGAGCTGGGCGTCGGGACGATGTCGCTGTATAGATACGTCGCGTCCAAGGACGAGCTGCTGACCCTGATGGTCGACGCCGCCCTGGGACCGCCGGCTGACTCGCCTCAGGCCGGGCAGAGCTGGCGTAACGGGATGACGCAGTGGGCGGTTTCGTTGCTGGAGGCCTACCGCCGCCACCCCTGGGCGCTGAAGGTCCCGATCAACGCCCCGCCGCTGGGCCCCAACAACGTCGCGTGGTTGGAGTGGGCGCTTCGCAGCATGGCGCAAACGCCGCTGTCTGAGCAGCAGAAGCTCTCCAGCGTGCTCCTGATCAGCGGCTTCGTCCGCAACGACGCCACACTGACCGCGGACTTCGCCGCCGGGCGCCAGGGTGAGACTGTGATCCCCGGGTACGGCGCCCTGCTCTCACAGGTGATCGAACCGTCGCGCTTCCCGGCGCTCGAGCGAGCGATCGCGTCGGGCGCGCTGGATGACGAGGACGACCCTGATCGCGAGTTCCGCTTCGGGCTCGAGCGGGTCCTCGACGGCATCGAGCTGCTGATCGGGCAGACCGATACCGCCGGCCGGCGGCCGTCACCCTGGGGCCGTCGACCTTGACTGCCTCTCACCGCGGTGGCGCCGGGCCGCCGATGGTCTGCCTGCACGGCTTGTTTGACACCTGGCGCGTGTGGGAGCTCGTGCTGCCGCGGCTCGAGCGGCGACGCGATGTCCTCGCCCTCACCCTCCCCGGCCACGCCGGCGGCCCGCCTCTGGGAGACGAGGCCGACGCCGGGGCGCTGGCCAACGAGCTCGAGCGGGCCATGGACCGGTTGGGGTGGCCGACCGCGCACCTGGTCGGCAACTCACTGGGCGGCTATCTGGCCCTCGAGCTGGCGGTCCGGGGGCGCGCCGAGTCGGTCGTGGCGCTGGCGCCGGCGGGCGGCTGGGCGCCCGACGACGACTCGTACCGAGAGCTGCTGCGCTTTCAGCTGACCCTGTATGAGCAGAGCCGCAGGGCCGCACCCCACGCCGAGGCGATCCTCTCCACGCTCCAGGGCCGGCGCCGCGCCACCGACCTGATCACCGTCAACTACGAGCACATCCCGGCCGAACTGCTCGCGCACCAGCTCATCGGCATGGCCGCCTGCGCGGGAGCTGAGGCACTGATCGAGCAGGGGCTTGGGGACCGCTGGAGCCTCGACGCCGAGCGAATCGCCTGCCCGGTGCGGGTCATCTGGGGAACCGCCGACCGCCTACTGGCCTGGCCGGGCGCGGCGGCTCGCTACCGCGAGTGGCTGCCCCACGCCGACTGGGTTGTGCTCGACGACGTCGGCCACTGTCCCCAGCTCGACGTTCCGCTCGAGACCGCCGAGCTGATTCTCGGTTTCGGTCCCGACTAAAGGCCTGCGCTCACGCCTCTGAGAGGACCTCGTTGAGGATTATCCGCAACCCGGCGTCGATCAACGCGAGGTGCGAGAAGGCCTGGGGGAAGTTGCCGAGCTGGCGACTGGTGCCGACCTCGAACTCTTCGGCCAGCAGGCCCATCGGCGAGGCCACCTTTAGCAGCATCGTCATCAGGTCGTGGGCGCGTCCGTGCTCACCGATGATCGCCAGCGCCGACACCAGCCAGAACGAGCAGATCAAAAACGAGCCTTCCTTGCCCGACAGCCCGTCGTCGGTCTCGTCGGTGCGGTAACGAAGCACGAAGCCGTGCTCGGTGAGCTCGGAGCCGATGGCCTCGACGGTCTTGCGCAAGCGCTTGTCGTCGGCGGCGAAGAACCCGAATACGGCGGCCAGCAGGCTCGACGCATCGAGCGCGTCGGTCTCATAGTGCTGTCTCATCACGCCCCGGTCGCTGAGGCCGTGCTCGAGGATGTCGGCGCGAATCTCCTCGGCCACGGCTCCCCACTGCACGGCCAGATGAGAATCGCCCCGGATCTCGGCCAGCTTGGCCGCCCGGTCCATCGCCACCCAGCACATGAGCTTTGAGGAGACGTAGTGCTTGGGCTCGCCGCGAGCCTCCCAAATCCCCTGATCGGGCTCGCGCCAGATCGCCGCGGCGCACTTGGCCTGGGCCTCGACGACCGGCCAGAGCCGGCGCGGCAGCCGCTGGCTGTGGCGGGTGTGGAGCAGGATCGA
>DASXJY010000001.1:0-15135 GCA_036497115.1 Solirubrobacteraceae bacterium | reverse complement strand
AGCGCCTCGGCGCGCACCGCAACTTGCGGGTGCACCAGCGGTTTTTCGCTACGGTGAGCCGTCGTATGGTGCAAGACCGCCTTCCGCGCGGTGGTCGGCTCGGAAGGCACCGCTGGCTGCGCACAGTCCTGATTGCCGTGCTCGTCGTGGCGAGCGCGTGGCCCCTGGCCGGGCCGGGACAGGCCAGCACCGGCGGCGCTTCGATCGACACCGGCGCTAAGCACAAGCCGCATCACCACCGGTCCCGCACGCCGCCGCGCCGGACCCACAGGACCCACCGGACCCATAAGCGCCATAAGCGCCACCGCGCGAGGCCCAAGCGCCACCGCAGGCGCAGGCCCGCCCACGCCCGACGGAACGGAAGTCCACTCGGAGGGCGCGCGATGTGGATCTGGGAGCTGCCGGCCACCAACGGCGGCAATCTGGCCTCGATCATCGCCTCGGCCCATCGCTACGGGGTCGGCACCCTGATGATCAAGAGCAGCGACGGCACCGACCTGTGGTCGCAGTTCAACTCACAGCTCGTCTCAACCCTTCACGCCAACCGGCTTCGGGTCTGCGCCTGGCAGTACGTCTACGGCAACCATCCCGTTACAGAGGCCTACCTCGGTGCCGACGCCGTCAACGACGGGGCGGACTGCCTGCTGATCGACGCCGAGAGCCAGTACGAGGGCAAGTACGTGGCCGCGCAGAGCTACATGACCCGGCTGCGCCGGCTGGTCGGGGCGCGGTATCCGCTGGCGCTGGCGACCTTCCCGTACATCGACTTCCACCCCGCGTTCCCCTACTCGGTGTTCCTGGGCCGCGGCGGCGCCCAGTACAACGCGCCCCAGATGTACTGGAAGGACATCGGCACCACCACCGATGCCGTGTTCGCGCACACCTACGCCTACAACCTGATCTACCGCCGCCCGATCTTTCCGCTGGGCCAGGTCTACAGCAGCCCTCCCGCCCATCAGATCGTCCGCTTCCGCGAGCTTTCCCGGGTCTACGGGGCGGGGGGACTGAGCTGGTGGGACTGGCAGGAGGCAGGGCAGTCGGCCTGGACCGCGATGTCACGCCCGGCGGGCCGGCTGTCGGGATATCAGCCCTACAAGCTGATGGCCCCGATCAAGCAGGGCTACCAGGGCGACCTCGCCGTCTGGGCCCAGGAGCATCTGATCTCGGCCGGCTTTACGGTGGGCGTCGACGGAGGGTTCGGCAAGCAGACGCAGCGGGCCGTGACCCGGTTTCAGGCCGACCACGGCCTCACTCCCGACGGCGTCATCGGCCCCGCCACCTGGCGGGCCCTGCTGCGCTACCGCCCGGCGCGCATCGTCTGGGGGGCGAAGTCGCACTCGGTCCGCGCCGGGGTGGCCTCCTCGGGCCCCGGCGCCGGCGCCGCGCGCTCCGCGCCAGTGCCCAAGTCCGCTTCCCGGCCCGCCAAGCGCAACGAGATTCCGGGGTCGCTCGGCGCGGGCCACGCGCGCTCGAACCCATAGGTCCGAGCCGCCGTCACCAGCCCGGGGGGAGCCCCACCCAGCGTCTCAGGGCCCCACCCAAGCGGTGGGGGGCGGGAACAACGCCAACTAACCGGTGGCGGCGCCAGAGGTGAGGGACGGGAGGCACGGATGGGGTGCACAGTCATGCACGCCCCAGCGTCGAGCGCCTGTCGATGCACGTTGTGCATCAGCGGCCCCGCTCGAGCCGCGCCGTCGTGCCGGTTCCGCTCCCCTGGGCCGCGCTCTCCGTCGCGAGATACGCGGTCATTGTGGAGCGAGCCCTGGCCCTGGCTTTGAGGTTCGCTCTGGAAGGCTCAGGCGGTGGTCGCCGCAGGACACACCCGTGTCTGAGGGCGATCGCTCGCTCTGGCGTGTCCGGTTGCCCGAGGCATCACGACTACCGGCTCTGCCGGCGTGGAGGCCAACGGACGCCGGCAGGACGCTGGGGCGTCCGCCACGCCGTGCTCGCGGCGTCAGCGCCAACACCCAGGTCGCGTCCCCAGCGTCAGCGGCGCACGGCGCTGGCGGACGCAGCAGCGGCCTGGACCGACCTGGAGCGACCGTCAGCCCGGCCGCACGGGCGCCCGGAGCTAGAACAGCCCCTGCTCACGCGCGTAAGCGACCAGCTGCGCCCGCGAGGTCCGCTGGGTCTTCTGCTGGATGTGCGCCCGGTGCGACTCCACCGTCCGCACGCTCAAGAACAGCTGCGAGGCGATCTCCCCGTTGGTGTGCCCGAGAGCGATCAGGCGCAGCACCTCGACCTCACGGGCCGAGAGCCCGTCGGGCGGCCCGGGGCGCCCGGGGATCTCGGCGGCCAGCCGGGCCCCGAGCTCCGGGTTGAGGTACGTGCGCCCCTCGGCGGCCAGCCGCACAGCCTGGATCAGCTCCGCCTCGGCCGCCTCCTTGAGCACGTAGCCGGTGGCTCCGGCCCGCAGCGCCTCGCGGGCCAGCTCGGCGTCGCTCTGCATGGTCAGGATCACGATCCGGGTGTTGGGCGCGCTGTCGCGGATCCGCGGGATCGAGGGCAGGCTCGAGCCGCCCGGCATGTTGACGTCGAGGATCAGCACGCTGGGGTGGTAGGCGGCCACCCGGCGCTCGGTGAGCTCGACGTCCCCCGCCTCGGCGACCACCTCGAAGTCCTCCTGGGCGTCGAGGAGCATGCGCAGGCCGGCCCGGACCACCCGGTGGTCATCGGCCAGGACGATTGTGATCGGAGCGCGCCCGGTGGCGGGCTCCTCCCCCCGGGAGACAGTTGCGTCGCTCACGTCAGGATTCCAGCACGGATCCCGGATCGATCTGGCGGGGTTGGTCCTCGTGCAGCTCCACCGAGCCTCGGACCACCACCCCGGATCCGAACGTCACATCGCCGACCACGACCAGCCGCTGCGCCTCTCGCAGCGACGGCGGCCCATCGGGAAAGCGCTGCTCGAACCGGTCGAGCAGCTTGTAGAAGCGCTTGTCGAGTTCGACGTAGGGAAGGTCGTCGGAGCGCTCGGGCACCGGCTCGACCTGCATCTCGGGTCCTACCTCGTAGACGTCGGAGCGCAGCACCAGCAGGTCGTCGGTGGTCTTGACCGGTACGAACCGGGTCCGCGGGACGAGCAGCAGGCTGGCCCCGGGAAAGCTCTCGATCGCCGCTCCCATCGCGCTCTCGAGCTGGATCACCGCCGGCGAGTCCGAATCTCGCGGGTCGACGGTTTTGCGGTTGACGATCAGCGGCAGCTCCAGCACGCCGCCCGCCTCCCGGAGCGTCTCATCCAGCACCCGCAGATCCACCCACAGGTTGTTGGTGTTGTAGTAGCGCCAGCGGCGAAAGTCGCGGAACGACTCCTCGTCCTCAGGCGGGGTCTGAGCTGTCTCACGCAAGATCAGCTGCCCGTCGGCGCGGCGTCGGGCGATGTGGCCGCCCTTGCGGTCGGCCTCGGTCCCCTCCACCACCTCCATCAGAAACGGGATCTCCTGGCGCGACATGTGGGCGGCGACGCGGGGATCGAGCTGCGCCCCGAGGTTGTCTGAGTTGGAGATCATCGCGTGGGTGAAGCCCTGCCCCAACAGATCGGCGAGCATTCCGGAACGGCGCAGCGCTCCATAGACGTCGCCGTGGCCGGGCGGGGCCCACTCCAGCGCCGGCGCCTGGGCCCAGCTGACCGGGGTCAGGTCCTCGGCGTCGAGCTTGGGGATCATGCTCTGCATGAAGCCGGGGGCGATCCCCTCGTGCTCGATCTCGGGGTTATCGGCCAGCGCGCGCTCGGTGGCCTCCCGGGTGGCGTCGCTGTTCATCAGCACCAGCGGCAGCCGCACCTCGTGGCGCCGGCGCAGCGCCACGATCTGAGCGATGATGATCTCAAGAAAGGAGCGCCCGTCGCGGGCCTCGATCAGCGACTTGGGCTCCTGCAGCCCCATGGTGGTGGCCAGACCGCCGTTGAGCTTTATCACCGCCACGCCCTCGAGCGCGTCAGCCGAGTCCGCGTCCGGAAGCTCGTCCAGCGCGGGCACCTCGTCGGCCGGCTCGAGCTCGGAGCTGGGCAGCATCGCCTCCTGTCCGGAATCGAGCCGTCGGTAGGCGCTCTCAAACGCGGCGATCGCCTCTTCGTGGGCGCCGGCCGAGCGCATCTTCTCGGCCGCTGTCTTCATGGCGACATCGCTCATCCCGGTGTCATTGTGACGGCCGGCGATCGGAATGCGGTGTCACGTCAGGATCATCTCGATGGCCTCGCCCAGCGCACTCTGGCCCTCGAGCAGATCGATCGTCGTGCAGCGCCCCCGCAGCCGGCCGGCGAAACGAAACGTCGCGCGTAGCGTGCGTTCATCGATCTCCATTTAGCCCGGACCGCTGGGCCAGGGCGCGCTCGGACACCCACCACCTCTGGCCTGTGCGGCGAGCCGGTCAAGACTGGCCGTAGTACGACCGCGGCCCGTGCTTGCGCTCGTAGTGCTTGCTGCGCAGCGTCGCATCCAGCGGACCGGCGCCGGGCTCGAGCACGCCGGTGAGCAGAGCCAGGCGTGCCACTTCCTCGAGCGTGACCGCGTTCTGCACCGCTGCAGCCGCGTCGTGTCCCCAGCAGAACGGCCCGTGGCCGCGGACCAGGGCGCCCGGGCGCTGCTGCGAGCGATCTCCGATCGCCTCGATCAGCACGGTCCCGGTGGCTCCCTCGTAGTCGCGCTCCACCTCCTCGGCGGTGAGCGCGCGGGTGACCGGGATCGGCTCGCTGGTCAGGTCGGCGTGAGTGGTCCCCAGCACTGGGATCTCGCGTTCGGCCTGGGCCCAGGCGGTGGCCCAGGTGGAGTGGGTGTGGACGATTCCGCCCACCCCGGCGAAGGCCCGGTAGAGCATCAGATGGGTGGGCGTGTCGGTGGACGGACGCCGCTGGCCGCGTACGACCTGGCCGGTGGCGAGGTCTACCAGCACGACGTCGTCGGCGGTCATCTGGCCGTAGTCGACACCACTGGCCTTGATCGCCATCACGCCCTGATCGCGGTCGACGCCGCTGACGTTGCCCCAGGTCAGCTTGACCAGCCGGTGGGTGACCAGGGCGAGGTTCGCGGCCAGGACCCGCTCACGCAGTTCGTCGAGCACCTAGGCTCCCGGTCCACACGCTCGAGGACCGGTGTCGCCGTACAGCTGCGGCGTGAACGGTGCGAGCCCGGTCTGCGGTCGTTCGTTGACCCGTTCGTTCACCCGGCGCCCCTTGCGCTGCGCATCCGCTTGAGCCCGTGAAGCAGGTCGGCATCAGTCTCGCCCAGGGTTCCGTACAACCTCCGGTAGATCGCATACAGCTGCTCGTAGGTCTCGACCGTCTTGGGGTCAGGCGTGTACGTGTGGGCGGTCCCGGGCCGGGTGGCCGCGATCGCGGCGCCGATGCCGTCGAAGAGTCCCGCGGCCACGGCCCCGAACAGCGCCGAGCCGCGTGCCGGGATCTCGCTCGAGGCGGGCACGCGCACCACGCGACCGCTGATGTCGGCGATCAACTGCATCGTCAGCGGGCTCTTCTCGGCGATCCCGCCGCAGGCCACGATCTCCGTCAGCGGGATTCCGTGCTCGGCGAAGTTGTCGATGATGCGACGGTTGCCGAGCGCGATCGACTCCAGCAATGCGCGGTATATCTGCTCCGGGGTGCTGTGCAAGGTGAGCCCGAGGATCACCCCGCTGAGGTCGGCGTCGGCGAGGATCGAGCGGTTCCCGTTGAACCAGTCCAGGGCCACCAGCCCGGTCTCCCCAGCCGCGAACCGCGCGGCACCGTGCTCGAGCTGTCCGTAGGCGTCGCCGTCACGCCCGAGCGTCTGCACGAACCACGCCAGCATGTCACCGACGGCCGCCTGGCCGGCTTCGTAGCCGTACAGCCCCGGCAGGATCCCGTCTTTGACTACGCCGGTGATCCCGGGCAGGCGTATCTCGTCGGGACCCACGACCATGTCGCAGATCGATGTGCCGATCACCGTCACGAACACCCCCGGGCTCTGCACTCCCGCTCCCGGCACCGAGACGAACGAGTCGACGTTCCCGACCGCGACCGCGACCCGATCGGTCAGCCCGAGGCGGGCGGCGAGCTCCGGGCGCAGCGTCCCGGCGCAGGTGCCGAGCGGTGCGAAGCTGGTCCCGAGCTTGCGCTCCGGCGCGTCGAAGCCAGGGTAGGCGGCGGCGAAGTACTCGGCCGAGGGCAGCCCTTCGGTCGCTGACCACATCGCCTTGTAGCCGGCCGTACAGCTTTGCCGTCGCTCATGGCCGGTCAACTGCCAGACCAGCCAGTCGGTGGCTTCGATGAACCCGGTCGCGGCGTCATAGCACTCGCGGTCCTCGAGCCACAGCTCGATCAGCTTCGGGAAGTACCACTCGGAGGAGATACGCCCTCCGTAGCGCCCCAGAAACGATTCCCCGCGTTCGAGCGCGACCTCGTTGAGGCGGTCGGCGACGGGCTGCGCGGCGTGGTGCTTCCACAGTTTCGGCCACGCGTGCGGGCGGCCGCGGAAGCGATCGGCTCGGCACAGCGGCGAGCCGTCGGCGGTGACCGGAAGCACGGTGCACGAGGTCACGTCGATGCCGATTGCCGCGACATCCTCGGCCTCGAGGCCGGTCTGGCGCAGGACCTCGGGCACGCCTGTCTCGAGCACTGTCACCCAGTCGTCGGGATCCTGCAGTGCCCAGTCGGACGGCAGCGGCTCGCCGGTACCCGGCAGCTCGCGGTCGATCACGCCGCTTGGATATCCGACCACGCTCACCGCGCGCTCCTCCCCGGTGCGGGCGTCGATCAGCAGGACACGACCGGACTCGGTGCCGAAGTCGACACCGATGCAGTGCACGCCACGGCTCATCGCTGCGCTCAGACCGACGTCACGCCGAGGGAGCAGCGGAGCTCTCGCCGGCTCCGCCCTCGCCATTGGTGCTCTCGCGGTTGGCGCCCGGGTCGCCGCGGGCGGCGAGCCGAGCGCGCCGGTACTCCTCGACGACGATCTCGGTCAGCTCTTCCACGGAAGTCTGCGCCGTCGGCTTGTCGAGTGAGATCACGCCGTCCTGGATCAGGCTCACGCGGTCGCAGGCCTGAAAGACATGGACGTAGTTGTGGACGATCATGATGATCGAGACGTCGCCGGCGGCCTTGAGCCGGGCGATCAGGTCGAGGATCAGCGCCCCCTCCTTGGCGCCCATCGCCGCCAGCGGCTCGTCGAGCAGGATCACGTCGGCGTCGCCGGAGATGGTTCGGGCCACGGCGATTGCCTGCCGCTGGCCTCCAGACAGGCGGGCCACCGGCACGTCCAGCCTCGGGATGTTGATCCCGGTCTCCTCGAGCGCGTGGCGCGCCGCCTTGCGCATCGCCCGGTTGGAGAGAAACGGGAGCGGCTTCTTGACCAGCTCTCGGCGCAGGAACAGATTCTGATAGACCGACAGCTGGTCGATCAGCGCCAAGTCCTGGTAGACGGTGTCGATCCCGTGGGCGCGGGCATCGAGCACGCTCTTGGGGGCGTACGGCTCGCCCTTGAGCCACATCGTGCCGGAGTCCTGTTTGTGGAAACCGGACAGAATCTTGATCAGCGTCGACTTGCCCGCGCCGTTGTCGCCGAGCAGCCCCAGCACCTCGCCCTTGCGAAGGTGCAGGTTGATGTCTCGCAGCGCGGAGATCGGTCCGAAGCTCTTGGTCACGTTGTTGACCCGCAGGACGTCGTCGTCGGCCGTGGCCGGTCCGACGATGTGCTCGCTGGTGATCGGCGCGTCAGCCACGGCCCGACCCCGTGCGCACCCGCGACACGTACGTGTTGAAGGCCATCGCGATCAGGATCGCCAGACCGAGATAGAAGTAGAAGTAGTTGGCGCTGACCCCCTTGATGTTCAGCCCCTCCTGAAGGATCCCGAGGAAGATCGCCCCGATGAACGCGCCGACCACGGTGCCGGATCCGCCCTGCAACAGCGTGCCCCCGATCACCGCCGCCGAGATGGCCTGAAACAGGATCACGTTGGACCCGGAGGGATCGGGTGTGGTGGTCACTGCCCGCACCGCTTCGAGGATCCCGACAAACCCGGCCAGCAGGGCGCACATCATGAAGTTCCGCGTCAGCACCACCTTGGTGCGCACCCCGGCCTCCGCCGAGCCGAGACGGTTGCCTCCCACGGCAACCGTGTAGATCCCCCAGCGCGTGAACGACAGGACGATTTGGAGCACGATCACGATCCCGATCGCCCAGAACAGCTCAGAGTAAGTGCCGCCGCCGAAGATCTGCGCGAATGTCCCCACCTTGACAACTGACGTACCGGGGGTGGTGACCTGGGTGGCATGGGACACGATCAGCGTCAGCCCGTCTAACGTGAACAAGGTGCCGAGCGTGGCCACGAACGACGAGATCCCCACCACCGAGACCACCACTCCGTTGAACAGGCCGATCAGCATCGCCACGAGCAGTGCGACGATCATCGCCGGCACGAGCGGCAGCCCCACGTCGTTGTTCAGCTTGTAGAAAACGAACGGCGTGAACAGGTAGACGGCGCCGATCGAGAGATCGATCTCGCCGTTGATCATCACGAACACCTCGCCGGCCGCCATGATCGCGAACGGGGCGAAGAACGGCAGCAGCGACTTGAGGCTGTCGCTCTTGAGGAAGTGCGGCGTGCTGGTCGCGAAGTAGATGAACGCGATCAGCGTGACGACGATGATGCTGCCCTCGCGCAGCGTCAGAAAGCGCTGCCCAAGGCTGAGCGCCCCGCCGCGGCGGGGCGCGTCCTTTACCTGACCCTGCGGTGGAGCGCCGGCCGGAGACGGATCCGTGCTGCCAGGGGGTGGATCCGTGCTGCCCGGAGTGACAGCCATCGCTAGCCGACTCCCTCAGCGGTAACCGCCAGGCGCGCCACTACGACTTCTGTACACCGGCCGCCGTGCTGGTGCCCTCATACCGGCTCTTGGTGCTGTTGTACGGAATCACGGTCGACTTGTCGAGGAACTTCAGGCCCGTGTTGACATCGGCGATGCCGGTCAGGGTCTGCGACACGCTGTACATGTACAGCTGCAGGACCGGGAGGAATCCCTGTAGGTACGGCTGCTGGTCGATCGTGAACTGAAGCGCGCCTGAGGCCAGCGTCTGCTGGGTGACGGGGGTGAGGTCATAGCCGCCGCCCTTGACACCTTTGGAGGCCAGGCCGTGCTTCTGGATCGACTGCCCGACGTACTGGGTGCTGCCTCCGTCGACGGCGAAGAACCCCTTGTAGCTGGGGTGCGCCTGGATGTAGGACTCGACCGTCGACTCTTCCTGCGTCAGCGCCGCTCCGGTGGCCACCACGTGAGTCTTGATGCTCGAATGAGACTTGAGTGCCGACTGCGCTCCGTCGATCCGCGGCTGGATGTTGAGCGAACCGGGCGTGGCGATGAACAGTGCGACGTCCCCGGAGGGAACCAGCTTGGCGATCCGCGCGCCCATCTCCTGGCCGGAGACGAACAGGTCCTGCCCGATGTAGGCCAGGCGCGCGTTGCCCGAGGCGTCGGCGTTATAGGCCACGACCGGGATCTTGGACGACAGCGCCTTGGAGACCGGCGAGTTGAACGCCGTCAGGGAGACCAGCGAGATCGCGATGCCGTTGACCCCGGCACTAACGGCGCTGTTGAACGCGCTGACCATCTCGCCGACGTTGCTGTTCGCCGAGCCGGTCCACTGATACGAGCATCCGAGCAGCTTGCAGGCGTCGGCGGCGCCGTTCTGCGTCGGAGTGAAGAACGGGTTCGTCGTGACGTGGTTGACGAACGTGAACTTGTAGTGCTGCCCAGATCCGAAGATCGACGCCGCCGCGCTGCCCCCGCCGGAAGCGGATGCGGTCGAGCTGGAGCTCGAGCTGCTGCCACCACAGGCTTCGAGGGCCAACGCCGCGATTCCCGCCGCCCCGCCGGTCAGTGCTGTGCGCCGCGTGAACTGGCGCAACTTCGACGCCGGTGTTTCGTCCTGCTTGCGCTCGTCCCACTCCAGCCGCTCAACGGCGTCGTGGACGACATCTTCATCGGACATGCCTGCTCTCCTCTTCTCGGACTTCCCTCGCCACCCGAACACTCTCAGAGGAGCACCTGGGTGTCCATTCAAATTACGGCGGGACCGATCTGGCTTCGGCTCACTTGCCGATGATCCTCCGCGTGCAGGACGGATCCCTTCTCAGGATTCGCCGCGACGTGCTCACTTAGCCTTCCGGAGCGCAACCGCGACCAGATCTCATCTCCTCTCCGCTCGTTCGCGGCGCGATGTTAGCGATCACACGCCACCGCTGTCAACGCTGGACCCGCGCCTGCGCCGTGCTGGCGCGGACGATCAGCTCAGGTTCGACTAGCGAGCCGGCGGCGATCTGGCCCTCGGCCTCGATCGTCCGGACGAGCAGGCCAAGGCTGCGGCTGCCGACCTCGATGAAGTCCTGGCGGACGGTGGTCAGCGGCGGCGTGTAGTACGGCGCCTCGGGAACGTCGTCGAACCCCACCACACTGACTTCTTCGGGGATCCGCCGTCCCGCCTCGTGCATCGCCCGGAGCACACCCAGCGCCATCTGGTCGTTGGCGGCGAAGACGGCCGTGACTGTCATGTCCCGGCTCAGCCGTCGGCCCAGTTCATAGCCGGCGCGCGCGCTCCAGTCGCCGGTCAGCGGCGGCGGGACATCGATTCCGGCCGCCTCCAGCGTGGCTTGCCACCCCTGGACCCGCTCGCGCGACTCCAGCCAGTCCGAGGGCCCCGAGATGTGCGATACCGACTCGTGGCCGAGGTCGAGCAGATGACGCGTGGCGCTCACCGCACCGGCGAGCTGGTTGACGGCCACCACCGGGACGATCTCGGCCGGCCCCGCCTCGACGGCCACCAGCGGGACGTCGATCGGCGTATGGCCGAGCGCGTCGGCGGCCTCCAGGTGGGGAGCGATGACGAGGATGCCGTCGACGCCATGGATCCGCAGGCGCTCCACGGCGTAGGCGACCGACGATCGATTCAGGGCCTTGAGGCTGGCCACGATGATGAAGTAGCCCGCCTCGTGGGCGGCGCGCTCGATTCCGAACAGCGTCGAGGCGGGACCGTAGAGCGTGGTGTCGAAGCCCACCACCCCGAGCGTTTTCGTCCGGCCGGTGGCCAGCGCGCGGGCCACCGAATTGGGCCTGTAGCCGAGCTCGCGCATCGCCGCGATCACTCGTCGCCGGGTCTCCGGACGAACCTTCGGGCTGCCGTTGATCACCCTGGAGACGGTCTGGTGCGAGACGCCGGCAAGCCTGCCGACATCCGACATCACCGCCGGTCGGCGTACGCGGACGCGTTGCGCGCCCTCGTCCTCGAGATCCATTAGCCGCTCTCCTCTCCGGGCTACGGCGGCCATGTTAGCGCTAACCTTTGTGATCGTGTTAAAAACCAGCATCGGAATATGGGCGTTCGGACCGATGATCACGCGGTTCGTCCCGGGTGGCTATCAGCCACAGCACAGCTACGAAGACGAGCCCGTCGCCGACAAGGTCGCTCGCGCCGTCGGCGGCCTGGGCGACCTGATGGACGGCTACGAGTTTCACTATCCCAACGAGCTCTCGCCCGACAACCTCGAGGCGGTGCGCCAGGCGCTCGGCGAGCACGACATCTACTGCATCGCCAGCGGGCTGCATCTCGACCCCCGGTTCGGACGCGGCGGGCTCGTGAATCCCGACCCCGGCCTGCGGCGGGAGGCGCGCCGGATCCTGGTCGATGCGGCGACCTTCGCGTCCTCACTCGGCGCCCATCTGATCATCTGGCCCGGCGGCGAGGGGTACAACTATCCGTTTCAGACCCCCTACGCCGACTCCTGGCGGTGGTTGATCGAGGGCATCGGGGAAGCGGCGCAAGAGTGTGCCAAGCACGGCACGACGCTGTTGCTGGAGCACAAGAACTCCGAGCCGGCGATGAAGATCCTGATGCGCAACATCGGCATGTGCCTGCACGTCGTGCACAAGCTCCGCGCCGAGGGGATCGGGAACGTCAAGATCAACATGGACTGGCAGCACCTGTTGATGAACGACGAGCATCTGCCCGAGTACGCGGCGCTGCTGTCCTCCGAGGGGCTGCTCGGACACCTGCACGCCAACTCCGGCTGGGGCACGTTCGACGACGACAACATGGTTGGAACGACCGCGTTCATGGAGACTCTGGAGCTGGCCCTGGAACTGCGCCGCTGCGGTTACGGCAACGGCGGCGAACGGCTCGGCTTCGATCTCTATCCCTACACCGAGGATCAGGTTGGGGCGGTACGGCGATCGCTGCTGCAGTGGCGGTTCATCGACTCCGTCGCGGCCAAGATCGACGACGCCGCGCTGCGCGAGGCCCAGCAGGCCAAGAACGCCGTCCGGGCCTACGAACTGGTCTACGCGGCGCTCGGTGCCGACGAATAGGCCGCGCGAGCAGTCAGCCTGACTGCGGCGCGTCGTCGATCAGGCTGGCCCCCGGACCGGGCCGAACCTCGATCGCGTCTTCGGGAGCGCGGGCCCCGGGCGCCAGGAGGCCGAGCACGTGGCCGCCGAAGCCGCCCCCGACGATCCGGGCGCCGATCGCCCCGGCGTCAAGCAGCCGCTGCACGGTCGCCTCGACGGCCGGCGTCGAGATCTCGTAGTCATCGCGCAGGCTGGCGTGCGAGGCGTTCAGCAGCTCGCCGACGCGCGGCAAGTCGCCGGCCGACAGCGCCGCGGCGGTGTCCTGCACGCGGATGTTCTCGCTGATCACGTGGCCGACCCGGGCCCCCAGCGGTGCCGGCAGCCGACGGGCCGCATCGGCCGTGGCGTCTCGCAGGCTCGCCACACCGAGCAGCTCGGCGGCCCGAGCGCACTCTTCCCGGCGGCGGTTGTAACCGTCGGTTGCGTCGGAGCCGCCGCTGCGCGGAGCGTTGGCGTGGCGCTGGCCGGAATCCAGCGTGACCAGCGAGTAGTCGCCGAGCTCGAGCTTCACCTCCGATACCTGGAGCGATTGAAAGTCGATCAGCAGCGCCACGCCGGGCTCGCCGCACAGCGACGCCAGCTGATCGAGCAGCCCGGTGTGGGCGCCGACCCACTCGTTCTCGACCCGCGAGCACAGCTTCGCCAGCTCGATCCGGTCCGGGCGCCGGTCCGCTTCGCCGAGCGCCAGCATCGCCAGGCACAGCGCCACCTCCAGCGCCGCCGAGGACGACAGACCGGATCCGCGCGGGACGGTGCCGGTGATCTCGAGCTCGGCTCCGGGCAGCTCCACGCCGGCGCGCCGCAGCTCCGCCGCGATCCCGCGCGCGAACCCGCGCCAGCCCTGGATCGCCTCCGGCTCGGAATCGATTGCAAAGCAGTCCTCGGCATCCAGATCGGTGGCGGTCACGCTGATGCGATGGTCCTCGCGGCGGACCGCCCCGACTGTGACGCCGTCGCTGATCGCAAACGGCAGCGCGAGTCCGTCGTTGTAGTCGGTGTGCTCGCCGATCAGGTTTACGCGTCCTGGCCCAAACGCCGTCACCCGTTTACGCACGGTGTAGTCTCCTCAGAATGATCGGTGACATTCTCCAGCCAACGCATCTTCTCCTGATTCTCGTTGTCGCGTTGATCGTCCTGGGACCCAAGCGGCTACCGGAGGTCGGACGGGCGGTCGGACGCAGCCTGCACGACTTCAAGGGTGCGATCAATGGGGAGCATCACGACGAGCCCGCGCCCGTCGTGAGCGCAGAGACGGGGAAGCCGGCCAACGAGCCGGTCGATCGCGTCGCCTGACGTCGAGCTCCCGGGCTGACACCGTGGTGGTGCCGTGGGCGTGATGGTGCCGTGGGGGATTCTGTCCACCGCTCGGATCAACGCCAAGTTCCTGGCTGGCGTGGCCGATTCGGAGGTGACGCGGGTCACCGCAGTGGCCAGCCGCGATCTGGCTCGGGCGCGCGCCTTCGCCGCCGAGCACGGCATCGAGCGGGCCTACGGCAGCTACGAGGATCTGCTGGCCGATCCCGAGCTGGAGGCGGTGTACATCTCGCTGCCCAACTCGCTGCACCTGGAGTGGACCGAGCGGGCACTGCGGGCCGGTAAACACGTCCTCTGCGAGAAGCCCCTCAGCCGGCGATCTGAAGCGGTCGCCCGCGCATTCGACGTCGCCGACAGCCAGAGCCGGCTGCTGATGGAGGCGTTCATGTACCGACACCACCCGCAGATCCAGCGAGCCACTGAGCTCGTCAGCTCCGGGGAGATTGGCACGCTGCGATTGATTCGCGGGGCGTTTGGCTTCGCGCTTTCCGGCGGTCCCAACGTCAGGCTCGATTCGGCCCTTGACGGCGGCGCCCTGATGGACGTGGGGTGCTACTGCGTAAACGCCGCCCGCCTGCTGGCCGGCGAGCCGGTCCTGGTCACCGCCCAACAGGTAGTTCAAGACGGCGGCGTCGACCTGGTGTTCACCGGCACGATGCGCTTCCCGGACGATGTGCTGGCCCTTTTCGACGCCGGCATCGTCGTGGCTGAGCGCGATGAGCTCGAGATCCTCGGCGACCGGGGATCGCTCTTCCTCGACGATCCCTGGCACTGCCTGAAACCGGTGATCGAGCTCAGGCGACCTGGCGCCGTGGAGCGGATCGAGCTCCCGCCACTGAACCCGTACCGGCTCGAGGCCGACAACTTCTCGGACGCGATCCGGGGGCGGGCCGAGCCCCTGCTCGGCCGCCGCGACGCGGTCGGCCAGGCCAGCGCCATCCAGGCGCTATACGATGCCGCTGAGCAAGGGAACGCCGTGGTCGGTGAGCATGGATGAGGAGGTTCAGCGCCGGCTCGCCGCCAACGAGGTGATCTTCCGCGAGGTCAACGAGGGGATCGAACGCGGGCAGTGGCCCGGCGAACCTGATTCGCAGGTCGGCTTCCGCTGTGAGTGCGCTCGACTCGGCTGCAACATGCTGCTCAATCTGACCCTCGCTGAGTACGAGCACGTGCGGTCCGATCCGCGCCGGTTCGTGATGATCCGGGGCCACCAGGTCCCCTCGGTGGAGAGGGTCGTGGAGGAGATGGCCGACTACGTGATCGTCGAGAAGCGCGACGAGGCAGGCGAACGGGCCGAGGATTCGGACCCCCGTTCCTAGCCAGTGTCTTCGGGACCCTAGGCGGGCTTGGCGATCCGGGCGCTGGGGCGGTGCTCGCGCTGCCGGCGGATCTGGTGAGCTCCCGGGCGACCCGCGCCCACCAGGTTGAAGCGCTTCCGAACCTCGGTGCCCCCG